>JAQBWB010000049.1 GCA_027623355.1 Nanobdellota archaeon
CAGCCTTAATATCCTAGAAGCAAGATTTCGAAGCTGGTAATCCGAACGAAGTGAGACTTTCTACAGAGCCGCAAGAAAAGAAAAGAAAAAATGCCCTTACCGGGCTGGTTTCATAGCTTTCCAAGCTTGCTCAAATAAAGATTCTAGAGCACTTGCAAAGAAGGGGGTATTCACCCAGATACCTACATCATACGTAGGATGTACATCCGAATCATTTAACACCATAAACACCAGTTCCTTACCATCAATAACGCAAAACCGTGCCTTGCTTTCAGTATGCCTAATTTCAGCAACCGTCCCCATTTCCTTGACAGCAGCATCGCAATCCTTAGTGAGAGGTGCAGCAATTCTAATCTTAACGCCTCGCTTCTTGATTTTTTCAAAAGCAGGTTTTAAACCTTCAATCTTTCGAATAAATCCCTGCGTGGTAGTCATCAACGTAACCGTACTTTCAGCATTACGAATCATCAGCTCAAGATGATTGTAGAGGTTGTGCCTCCCCTTTAGACTTCCACTTAAATCACTAGGTTCAACAAGTTCAATGCCCTGCGAATGAAGATTATTAAGTTCATTAATCACATCGGTAGACTTCAAATCCTCAAGTCTGTCGATTTGAGACTTAGCATCCTCTTTGACATTCTTCTTAACTCGTTCTAAAACCTCATTAGGTGGGACAGCCAAATACTTAATAGGCTTACCGAGTTTCATTACAACGAATCCTTTTTTCTCTAATGTCTCAAGAACATCGTAACTTCTGCTTCTTGGAACATCTGCAATATCTGAAAGCTCTCCTGCAGTAGAAACTCCACGAGACAACAATGCAGCCCAAATCTTAACCTCATACAGATTTAGATTAAAAAAGCGCCTTAGTTTGCTTAAAAATTCTTCTTTCACGATCATCTAAATTCACCCCCTTTTTACAGAGAAGTTAATTCACTTCCCTATGGGGCTAACAGCTACTACTCCTTAATATAGGTTACGATTTTTTACCCAAACTGAGTAGTCAAATCCCACAAGTAGTATATGTCAACACTCTTAAGTTAAAACAATTAAAGTGGGATAGTATTTAAAGATTGTTGAGAACAAATATATAGGTTATCAAGTAGCTAAAGCGAAATTAATAATAAAATCTAAACCTTGTCCTTAATCAACAACTCAACAACAGAAGCATCCGCAAGTGTAGAAGTATCTCCGATGTCCTTTTCATCAGAAGCAATTTTACGTAATATCCGACGCATAATCTTTCCAGAACGTGTCTTCGGCAGCACATTAGTAAATTGAATTTTATCCGGCTTAGCAATAGGACCAATCTCTTTCTGGACATGTTTCAATAATCCATTCCTCAAACCATCATCGCCAATTACGCCATTAACCAATGTAACGAACGCATAAAGTGCCTGTCCTTTAATTGAGTGAGGGAACGGAACAACTGCTGCCTCCGCAACCGATTTGTGAGAAACCAATGCCGATTCAATCTCAGCAGTTCCAAGACGATGTCCAGAAACATTAACAACATCATCTAACCTTCCTAAAATCCATAAATAACCGCTTTTATCGCGCTTAGCGCTGTCTCCAGCTACATATCTAGTCTTTCCAAACTCACTAAAATAAGTCTCGATATACCGCTGAGGATTCTTCCAAACCGTTCGAGCAAGTCCAGGCCAAGGCTTCTCAATGACCAAGTGCCCTCCTTCATTAGCCCTAACCTTTTTGCCCTCATCAGTAAGGATAGCGGGCTCAATTCCAAAAAAGGGAAATGTAGCAGAACCAGGACGCAATGTAGTTGCACCCGGCAACGGAGTAATCATAATCCCTCCCGTTTCAGTCTGCCACCACGTATCAACAATAGGACACTTCCGTTTACCAATAACTTTGTAATACCACATCCAAGCCTCAGGATTGATGGGTTCCCCCACACTCCCTAACAAACGAAGCGAAGACAAATCATGTTGAGTAACCCACTTCGTACCCGACCGCTCAATAGCGCGAATAGCAGTAGGTGCAGTATAAAATATGGAAACTTTAAACTTCTCAATAATCTCCCAAAATCTATCAGGATGTGGATAATCTGGAGTTCCCTCAAACATCAACGAAGTTGCTCCATTAGACAATAATCCATACACGATATACGAATGCCCCGTAATCCACCCAATATCTGCAGTACACCAATAAATGTCATTCTCCCTAAGATCAAAAACATATTTGGTAGTGAGCGTAGCGTACACCAAATACCCGGCAGTAGTATGCACCATCCCTTTGGGAGTTCCCGTAGTCCCAGAAGTATACAAAATAAACAACGGATCCTCGGCATCCATAACTGCAGGTTCGATATAATCAGAAACTCCTTTTTTCTTTAACTCCTCATGCAACCAAACATCACGGCCCCGCTTCATAGTAACCTTCTGTCTTGTTCGTCTTACAACTAACACTTTTCGAACATGCTTTCTGTTCAACAAAGCCTCATCGGAATTCTTTTTCAAATGTATTTTCTTGCCTTTTCTAAACCCGCCATCTGCAGTAATAACTACCTTGGCTCCACAATCCTTCACTCTTTTCTCCAGAGACACCGGACTAAAACCACCAAACACTACAGAATGTATTGCTCCTAATCGAGAACACGCTAATACCGAAAATGCTAATTCAGGAATCATCGGCATGTAAATAACAACACGGTCTCCCTTCCGAACACCTAAATTTTTCAAAACAGAAGCGAATCTACAAACCTCCTTAAGCAGCTGCTTATACGTAAAACGACGCACCTCTTTCTCTCCTTCACCCTGCCAAATCAAAGCATCCTTATCTCCACGAAGCTCGATATGTCTATCTAAACAGTTGTAAGAAACATTAAGTTTTCCACCGCTATACCATTCAAAGAAAGGTTTGTTAGTATATTTAAAAACCGTGGAGAAAGGTGCGTACCAATCAATAAGCCCTGCCTGCTCCTTCCAAAAATCATCTCGATGAGCAATAGAATATCTGTACAATTTCTGGTACTCTTTCATACTCCCTACTCGAGCCTGCTTACTAAATTTGGAAGAAGGAGCAAAAACTCTCTGCTCACGTGCTAACGAAGTAATCCTTTTTTTTGACATCATTAATATTTAAGCTGAAAACGCAACAAAGCACCAATCCCGCCAAGACCCTGCAACTTTTTACCACCGTCATGATCAATCGAGATAATGTGGATGTTACCCTTGCCCTGTTCAACAATTTTGAGCAATGTTTCAAAATTTGCGTATTTCTCATTCTCGTGAAGCTCCTTTATATATCTATCCGTTACCAGTAAATCCAAAACCGCTCCACTCTCAATCGCCTGTTTCGTCTCCCGAATACCATATACTGCCTTCGCCTGTTTCGATATCTCCACTAGTAACTCATCAACAAGTCTTGCTTCCTTTGCAATTCTATCCTGTTGCAACGCAGCCTTAACCTCGGGTCGCTTCAAGACCTCATTGATCCCATTCTCCCCTCCAGAATTACAAGTAGCAAGAATAATTTTTTTCTTAATATCGCTAGTGATCTCTTTCAATAAATCCTCTTTCCAAAAAGCAGGGCTCGCAACCACCATAGTGACTAAATCAAATCGTTTATCGTAATCCTCCAGCTTACTAATAACCTCACCGTAAAAACCGCCTGTATTCGACTCATCCATTCCCTTTTTAGGAACCTTGCCCCTAATGCTACTAAGCATCTTGTATCCATATTTCTTAAGTAAAGCAAACTGTGCCTCATCCCTATCCATAACGCAAATAAGGATCTTAGAAACCTCTTCAGATGCAGCCTCCTGTAATCGTTTGCGCTGAAACGACAACCAACCTAATTTAACAAGAGTAAACGTAACGCCGGGCTCCAACGAAAAAGTATGGTGTTCTCCTTTTTGAACATCGCCAGTACCTGCAGTGATAACTCCAGAAACCCGCAAAGCATCAACAGACTTACTAAACGAGATTTTCTCAACAGTAATAGCTATAGATACGGCCTTCTTTACAATACTCTGTTTCCTATCTCCCTCATCCCCTATCTTAATCTTACGAATAGTCTTCCCTCTAACAACGTCTCCTGCAGTAACGATCTGGCTGAGGAAATACACATCATCCGCATGCTCGATTGTAATCTTAGCTTCTGCCTTTTGAAAGGATAATAATTTCATAAGTCAAAGAAAGAGAAGATTTATATATAAAGATTGTCAAAGAAGAACTAATAGTGGCTACCCTAAAATGGCAATAGTAACAAAAAGAGCACAAGGTGGAGCAAATGCAGCATTATTAGTAGCAATCCTGGCTGCATTTCTGATAACCTACATCCTATTCCTACCTCAAGACACTCGAGACGATTTACTTGACGGAAAATCAATCTCAAGTTCATCAACTGGATCCTCTGGAGACGATCTTGTTCAACTCCTAAAAGAAGATGTAGGGACACTAAATCCAGTCGACAATGTTCGAGATCTAGACCTACCCAATATCAACATTTTTGAAACAACAAACGCAAAAGTACTCGATACCCTAACTCCTTTTACCATCCAAAACAGCTGGTTCGTAAAAAAATCAAGACAAACAACCTTCAGAATTAATGATCTAGAAAATGCCGACAACATCATCCTAAACTTCCAAGCACCCATCAGAAAAGGAATACTCAGTATCTGGCTCAATGGAAATCCCATTTTTGAATATCGTGTCCCGGCAATTAATGCAGAACCTATCAAACTAAGAAAAGAATTGCTAAAGAAGGACAACGAAATAATTTTTAGTGTATCTTCCGTTGGAGCAAAATTTTGGGCAACAAATGAATACTCTCTCAACACCATTCAAATCATCGGCGACATCTCCGATAAAACCCGCCAAGAAGGACAAAACACCTTTACCCTAACCGATATCGAACTCGCCAATATCGAAAAGTCCGAAATCCGATTCATTCCGTACTGTTCATCAGAAGCCGAGGTAGGACTTCTTAATATCGAAATCAACGGAAGAAATATCTTTGGTGCAGTACCACTCTGTGCAGACCGCTACGAAATAGCAGTTCCCACATCCGCACTACGTGCAGGACAAAATCGTGTATTGTTCAAAACCGAACAGGGAAATTATGCGATTGAGCAAGTAAAACTATTCTTCACTGAAATTGATACTCCTGAACACGTGTTATTCTTTGACGTAAACGAAACCTCATTTGATGACCTTCGCAATAACAGTTTCGATGCGTATCTCATTATAGAATTCGTTGACGACACTCAGCGTAAAAGAGCAGAACTCAACATCAACGACAAGTTTATCTCCATCGACCAAACAAAAAAAGTATTCACCAGAAATATTGACTCTTTCATCGAAGAAGGCAACAATTTCATCAAAATTATTCCTGACAGCATTCTTCAAATCGTTGAAGTCATAGTTGAAATGCGTGAACAGGATGATGACTAATATTCTTATTACTCGAGGGGTGTAAATGACTCCCATTCCCCTATCCCAATTCGCAACTAGTCAAGCTTCCACCCAAGTTGAGAATCGACCTGTAGGAAACGGCCCTGGCTGGTTAGGATGGGGAGCAGTAGCTCTTGCAGTAATGCTGATGCTCCTGGATTACATAACAGGATTTAATGGGATTCGTATTGAAGTACTAATAAGAAATATCACCTTCGGAATTATCGGAGGAGGAGACATTGCTGCGAATCCCTTAATACGGATGGTTTGGGGAATTCAATTTTGGGGCATTATGATCATATGGGCGGTCTTCAGAAAATACTCTCCAGAGATCCCCTTTCTCAAGGCATTTCCCCGCGTAGGTGCTGCCGTGCTAGCAGTACTCTTTGTTGGTTTTTCAGGAGGATTCTTCAGTGCTGCAGGCATGGCACATATGATGATGGCTTTTGCATTCAATTTTCTAGTCCTAGAAAAAGCAGTACCAGACTTCCGAAGAGCTAGAGAGATAGCAATCTATTATCTACTAGTAGATTTCATAGGATATGGAATTCTAGATTATTTTGCGGACGTAAGCCCCATATTACAACTCTTTTCCAATAGAATTGTAGTTCCTATCTGGCTCTATGGCTGTTTTTACTTCATGAGCGACAAAGAAAAAAAAGCAGGAATTGGATTGTGGTTACTCCTGATGTTTAATCTCTTTATGGTGGCCAATGCTATAATTTTCCCAATTATGATGACCAATGCAGTGCAATTTGACACCGCTCAGCAGCGCCTAGAAGCAATGGTTGCAGTAGGAACTGCGTATGACAATGTTAAAACAGTGGCTTTATCAGGAATAGCCTCATTTAAAACAGGACTCTATGCTGGAATAGACGAAGCAAGCGGAGGGTATTACAAATCAAATAATCCAGATAATGAAGATCCAACAACCCGCTTAGGATTCTATTTTAGAGATGTAAAACCGGCATACGACCAATTCGCCGTTGGACAAAAGCCTCGTTTCTCTGGAAACCTAGATGCAGTAAAGCTAGATCTAAAAGGGAATAAGGAAGAAATTCGAGTAAGTATGGCCTGTACAGGGGTGGATACGAATGGAAAAAAAGTAGAAGGAGAGATTACTCCCAAAGATATTGAGAAAAAAACTAATGTTGAAGGAAGAGAAATACAATCTCAAGAAGACATCTACTTCGAATGTAGTTTTGCTAGAGGACAACTCCAAGTAGGGAGTAGTAGCGTAGACATAAGTGCAGGATTCAATTTCCAAACAGTAAGCACTCTGGCATCTCATTGGGTTAGTGAGGGCCAGGCGAGAGCCTATCGATATCAAGGAGTAGATCCTTTAGTGGCCGCAGGAATATCTAATAGGCGGCCGGTTGCTGTTCCATCAAGTGGACCAGTAAAACTAGGAATTGGAACGAATGAAGATCCAGTACAATTAAGAACTGGCAAGGAAGAAGTAACAAACACGTTTGTAGGAATCACTTTGGAGCGGTATTGGCCAGGTAAAATTGCAAAAGTACATAGTCTAAAAATAGTCCTTCCGTCAGGATTTAAAATGGACTTAGTCGATGGAAAGCCGTGCAGCGGAGAATTTGAGCCGGGAGACCAACGAATAACTACTATCGCTGGGGCTGAAGAAATAGTCCAGGAAACATACCAACTGGTTTCAAATGAGGACCATGTAGGAATAAACAGTATTAAAGTCCCCATCCTAAATCACGTCTCCTGGAGATGTCCCATTACCATTACCGCTGAAGAAGCGAAAAAACAGCTTGGAACGGGAGTAGTAGTTACACGTTATTTCGAAGCTCTTGTAACCTATGATTTCGAAATTGAGCAAAAAATTCCTACCTATGTTAAAATAGACGCTTCAGCTCCCAAAACACCCGAAGTACCAAAAACTGATTCACCAATCACTATTGAAGTAACCCCTTAATCCCTCACCAGGATCTGCAGAGGCAGCCACCCCATGAACAAAAGAAAAATTGCACTACTACTAATACTCGTCCTGCTACTGGTAGGCTGCAACAAAGCGAAAGAAACAACGAGCAAAAGCGTTTCCATTGAAGGAATTGAAGGAGTGACTTTTGAGTTTTATCGAAACACTCCTGCAAAAGATGTCTTCGAACTACAATCCCTGCCTCTAGCAATGAAAATAGCTAATGTAGGGGCCTGTGATTTACTTCCCGAGAGCAAACAAATAAACCCTAACCGTTGTACTGTAGAGGGAAAGGCATTGCTCTCGCTCTCCTGGGATGAAAGAACAATACACATACCTTGGAAAGAGAAAACAACAGAACTTAAAGAAAGAGCAGGTGACGATCCCCTTGCAGATAGTATTCGCTATCTTACAAGAAAAGAAGACAAAACAGATATGCCCGGAAGGCCTGCATTTGCACTCTATCTCTATGGCCGAGATACCTTACCGGGACCAGCAGGAACAAGCTCCATAACACCAGGAGAGGAACGATTACTGATTATGGAAGCCCAAGCAAGAGGAATCAATCTATTAAACACAGAAACGGATTTCATCCCAACTCAAATCACAGCCGGACTCTGTTATCCTTACAAAACCCAGTTGTCCACTAATGTGTGTATAGATTCCGACCTCTTCAATCTACAGGAAAAAGAAAAAACCTGTGAAGTGATCCTCGAACAAGATTTCAAAAATCAGGGAGCACCTGTAGCAATAACCCACATGAAAACGGATATGCTTCCTGCAAATGCACATCAAACAATCCCTCGTTTCGAATTCACCATACAAAATGTGGGTAAAGGAAAGGTGCTAGCAAAGGAAGCCCGCCACAAAGCCTGCGCTTTTGAAGTTTTAGACCCCGAAGAAGACCTCAATAACATTACATTCAAGGCAAGCCTAGTGGGTAAAGAACTACCTCTCTTTTGCGATATCACTGACAAAACAAATGAGAAAATAACGATTAAATTGGATAAAGATACAAAACAAGCTACTGTAATTTGTGAAACGCGACCCATCAACCAGAATCTTGGTACTTTCGACACACCATTACTTGTAGAGCTAGAGTATGACTATTTCGATGAACAAACAGAGGAAGTCAAAATCAATAGAGTGAGGAGACTTGCCAGATGATAACACCCTCTGTACCTAAGTCCATTTATAGTATGTGCATAGCATCCTAAGGTCGAAATTCTTTCACCTTCACAAGCAGGTGCGTTGCGAGGGGTCG
>JAQBWB010000050.1 GCA_027623355.1 Nanobdellota archaeon
GATTGCATAAGAAAGAGGTACCACTAGCAGAATGGCCAATGTAAGTGCTAGGGTTTTGTTCATGTTATGTAGCCAAATTAATTCCAATTCCGATCATAGTGAAATATAACACTATCATTGCTACTATAATCAGGACAATAAACAATACATTTCCTCCAATGTCATTTCTTGCTTTCAATTTGGGCAATGCAGAAGCCATTAACCCGATGATTATCGAAATTAAGAAAGCAGGAATTATTCCAGATAGTAGATTTAATTTCTCAAATTGTCTTGACATAATCCAGATATATGCCAAGAAAAATCCTAATGACCCTAGAAACCCAAAAAGGAATATTCTTTTGACCATATTCAATTTTATTTTATTCGTTGTCATTAACTGATCACCTCTTTTTTTAATGCACTCTTTATTGTATCCTTGACTTTCCTTGATTTCCGAAAAAATCCGTGGTTAACGAATACCTCAACCAAATATTTATTCTGAGCGTCTATTTCTTGAAATATTTGCTGCTCGTCAGCTACTGGAACTATAAAATCATCGAGTTTGTTTAGTCCGAGTCCATCATTCCCGTAAATTAGAGTGAAATAATCTAATTCCATATTTCTTCCCGGATGTTGATCTGACGTGGAGTTAATAAATTCAAAATAATTTCTAAAAAGATTAAGTGAAATCTTTTGTTGTTCTCCGAATAGCGAAGTGAAAGCGATAGATTCGCCGACTAGCGTTCCTATCTCGTGTGTTGCCCTTGCCACAGTAATGTGGCGGAAGCCCTTTGATTCCATATTTTCAATTGAGGTACTTCCCTTCTCCTTCATTAAACTTGCAAAATAGGAAATCCGACTGAAAGCACCCGGACAACCCACTCCGACAAACGTATCCACCTTCGAAGGGGCGAAATCGTTGTTCTCTAGTGAGGTTAGTGCAGAACGGCAGCCGTTGGAGAATCCTACATACTGGATTTTTGTTTTTCCTGTTTCAGTTAGGACTTTATTGAAGAGTGCTGGGACGTATTTCGTGGTGATGTCGTCATACGTGTAGTCTGGACAGTCATCTGTTTCCTTATTGGTACAGTCTGTATCTGGACCCCCTGTAATCTCGATTAGCCATGTATCTCTTGAGTGCTCGGAAGCTAATTCTTGTCCGAATTCCTTCCAATAGGTTAGGTCGTTCCAAAGACCTGCTCCTAGAACCACTGGCAGATTAACGGTGTCTTTGAAGGCTAGGAAGTTTTCGGAAAAGGCTGGTTTTAGATTGAGGAGTCGAAGATTTAGGCCATCTACGGTTGCGTTTACGTACACTTCGGTTTGCATGTTTTCTTCTAGGGCGCTTTTTACAATTGATTGGAAGGCGGTTGAATTTTTTTTGTAGTGTTGCTCGTTATCGTCATTATGGAGGTAGTCGAAGACGGCTAGTGCTGTTACATCGGTTTCTCCGATAAAGGTGGATGCTAATTGTGTGGTGAAGCGTGATTGTTCATCGATGAATCTTTTTGCTACGGCAATGAATCCTTCGATGTCGTTTGCTTCTAGATATATTTCTTTACGGCCATTGACTTCTATATTTCCGATGACTCCGCAGTAGGGTTTGTCACAGAAGTCTTCGTTGTGCTTCATTCCTCCTCCGACGAATCCCCATCCTCGTTCATCGATGGTTGCGAAGTGCCAGACGATTAGAGGATTGTGGCGGGCGATTAGGATAATGATATCTGCATCGTCTTTGGATGCTACTACAGTTCCATCTTGCAAGTTACTGGTTATGAAACTGAGAATGGTGTCATTTACTATTCCGGGAGGGACGTCTGCTTCAACATAGAATTTAGTTGCTCCTGAAAAGGTTACCTGTTGACGATTATTTTGTTTGTTGGACTCGCGGAATGTGTTATCTGGATCAACGATGAGTACTACTGAATCTCCCTTTGCTAGTGTTAGATTAAAGATGACTGATTGAGAGCCGGATGCCGCTAGAGAGACTGTGGTATTGGCTTCTTGTTGTAGATTGCCATTCGAAAGGTGGAGTGCTTTTACTACAACATTATTCACCAGATCTGCTCCGGAATTAGTGATGGTTGTGTTGAGGAGGGAGGTTCCTGAAAAAGAGGCACTTGAGATATTGATATCGAAAAAGCGAGATTCGGGACCTTCGGTTTTGAATGGATCAAAATCTACACATCCTTTTGCTCCGTTATCGTTACAGTCGAAAATAACTGCATTGATGTCGGCAGTTGCGCCTGAGCCCCACCAATTATTTTCTGCTGAAATAGCTGAGGTAAGGTCGTTTCTCAAGGCGAAAAGTGAATTACTATAAATGTCGTTTTGGATTAGAGTGGAGGGATCTACATTATTGTTATTGAAAAATACCCCTACTGCATTATCGTTAATGGTATTGAATGAGATGGTATTCTGTCCCGTAGCTTGGGAGAAAAAGATACCATTGGTGTTGTTGTAGATGGTGTTTTGAGTTATGGTGTTAAACTCCAGGTCGTCTCCTAAGACGTTGTCTCCGATAAAGACGCCGTATTGGTAGTTTTTGATGTTACATTTTTTGATGGTGTTGTTATCGGTTCTGGTATATTCATCTATACTTATTCCCTTTCCGGTACCAGATCCTTGGAGTGTTGCTCCGTTGCAGTCTAATTCGATGTTCTTTGCTTCGAATGTAATTCCTGATACGTCATAGGTTCTGGTGCATAAGGTTTGGTCCTCGCTGATCCCTAGGTTATCTAATGCAAAGATACAGCCACACTCCGGTCCATCGATGTTGGTGAAGGTGTTTGTTACGCCGTTCCTACAGAAGCTGATATTTTGAGTAATTTGGTAGGTGGCAAATGAATCGGTAAAGGTGTTGTCCCAGACTTGGAGGTTTTCGTTAAAAATGCCCAAATTGCCCTCATCGAAATCATTTTTCTGGACTATTGCTACTGAATTGTTTGCGAAGTTGTTCTGTGTTACTCGGACATCCCCTATTGACTGGGAAAGAATAATTCCGTTTTCGTTTCCGGTGAAATTATTGTTTCGGATAAAGATATCTCGTATGGATACTCCTTGGACGTTATCTCCTAGAAAAATACCATACTTATAGTTCTGGAAATTGCAGTTTTGGATGGTGTTGTTGCCGGTTCTGGAGAATTCATCTACTACTACTCCTTTATCGGTGGAGCTACCCCTTAGAATAGCGCTCTGACAATCTAGATTTGTGTTTTTCGCTTCAAAAGAAAGCTCTTTGAGATCATAGGTTCCGGTACAGAGTTTTCTGTCCTCTGTAATCCCTGAATTGTTTACTGGAGTGATACAATCGCAGGTTGGTCCTGCAAATCCGTGGAAGGTGTTTGGAGTATTTGCTTGACAGAAGCTGATGTTTTGTGTTATTTGATATTGAATACCTGAATCAAAGAAATCATTATCCCAGATTTGGTGGTTGGTGTTTTCTATCCTATTATCTAGGTCGTTTCTTTGGAAAATTGCTATGGTGTTGTCGTGAAAGGTGTTTTTTGTTATTTTTGCTCCGTCTGTGGCTCTGTCGAAGAAAATTCCCCTAGTGTTACTAGTGAAGTTGTTATTCTCTAATTGAATATTTGCAATGACATCTCCTAAGACGTTGTCTCCGATTAGGACTCCATTGAGATAGTTTTTGATATTGCAGTTCTTGATCATGTTATTATCTGTTTTGTCGATATCATCTACTGCTATTCCTGTTCCCGAACCAGATCCTTGGAGTGTTGCTCCGTTGCAGTCTAATTCGATGTTCTTTGCGTTTATTTTGATTCCAAGCGATAAAGGATAGGTGCCGGGTGTGAAAGTGGTGTTTTCAGACACGGTGCATCCATTTTTATTGTTAGGGTTTGATCCACATTCTTCTGCAAATGCAGGTAGCGAGAGCACTATAGACAAAACTACTGCTACTATTAGACGGTACTTTCTAATTTCCATCCCCCAGATCATAGTAATCTTTTGATTTTATAAAGATTGTTAGTTTGGAGATTATGTGTTTATGTTCAAAGATAAATTTATAAATAAGTTCTTTAGCTATTAGTTGATGGAAAGCAATCGATCCTTGATGATTAGGAAAGGAATTACTATTCTCATTGTGTTGTATTTCTTCTTGTTGAGTATTGATGTAATGGGTTCTTCGTTTAAGTTATTGGGGACAGGTTTTGCCGAATATCTTATTGCGGTGACTCATAATCCGTTAGTGGGATTGTTCATCGGTATTTTGGTTACATCTATTATTCAAAGTAGCTCTGTCACGACATCGATTGTGGTGGGTTTGACTGCGAGCGGTGCTTTGAGCATTGGTGCTGCTATTCCTATTGTGATGGGTGCAAATATTGGGACGAGTATTACTACCTTTATTGTGTCTTTAACCCATATTGCCCACAAGGAGGAGTTTCGCAAGGCGTTTGCGGTGGCTACCCTTCATGATTTTTTTAATATTTTTATCGTGCTGTTGTTATTTCCTTTAGAATTGACGTTTCATTTTTTAGAAAAGAGTGCCTTGTATTTAACTGAATTTTTTCTTGGTGGGGGTGTTGGTTTGACGTTCACCAGTCCGTTTAAATTCATTACAACACCTGTTGCTGAGTTGTTATTGAATCTTATTTCGTCTCCCGTGTTGTTGATATTTTTGGCATTGGGGATGTTGTTTGTTTCGTTACGGTTATTTGTTAAGATTCTTCGTCCTTTTGCAGAAACTGAATTCAAACATATCTTGCACGATCATGTATTTAGGACGCCTCTAAGAAGTTTTGGATGGGGTTTAATACTAACGGTACTCTTACAAAGTAGTTCTGTTAGCACATCGTTACTTGTTCCGATTGTAGGACTTGGGATGTTGCAGCTGGAGAGAATCTTCCCCTATATTTTAGGAGCTAATATTGGGACGACGGTTACTGCATTGCTTGCTTCAGTCGTTACGGGAAGTCCTGCTGCGGTTACCGTAGGATTGGTACATTTCTTGTTTAATGTTAGTGGATCTGCTATTGTGTATCCTATGCGCAAGATTCCTATTGCTTTGTCTCAGATGTTAGCAGAGGCTTCTCTTAAAAATAGAATTTTTCCGATTACGTATGTGTGTGGCTTGTTCTTTATTTTGCCTGTTTTAGTTATTTACTTTTTTCATTAAAAGAAAAATATAAATAGTTGATGTGTTTGGGAAGTAATATGGTAACTACACAAATTCTTGGAACAGATGTTTTGACGGAAAATGGTAAGGAAACGGTGCAGCAGGCGGTTGCTGACTATTTGGTTAAATATGGCCGTATTTTGGATGAAATCAGCTCGGTAGTGGTGCATGTTAAAATGTACAACAGAGGTGGATTGAAGAAGGAATACGAAATTAAGGTGCGATTAGATAGTCTTTCGGGCTTTTTTGAAAGTCAGAAGACTGAATGGAATCTAGCAAAGTCCTTGAAACTGGTGTTTGAAGCAGTATTGCATGAGATTAATCATAAGATGAAGGTTTAATAAAAAAAAGTAGCGGAGAGTGGATTTGAACCACTGACCTGAGGGTTATGAGCCCTCCGGGCACTCCTGGCTGCCCTACTCCGCTCTACTTCTTTGGAACTGTATCTCTTTTATAAAACTAGCGGAACTGTGCAAATGTATTCTTGAAAAGGTATTTTTTTTAATAGAAGTTCACTTTCGAGAGGTAGGGTATATCGGCTACCGCAGAGTGAATAGGGAAAGGACCGTTCAGAGTGCTTTAACTGCAGCCTTACGAAGTTGATTGC
The DNA here is from genome assembly GCA_027623355.1 of Nanobdellota archaeon. Classification (GTDB taxonomy): domain Archaea; phylum Nanobdellota; class Nanobdellia; order Woesearchaeales; family JACPBV01; genus JAQBWB01. Next base: position 5,724 of record JAQBWB010000050.1, read on the forward strand.
CCATAATAAGAGTAGTTAGTTTTCTTTTAGGTAAGCTTTTTATACCCAGTTTGAATCCAGATTCTTCTTGCCGAGGTCGCATAATCTGGTATTGCGCAAGATTGCTACGAATGTATTTCACGTAAAGATCTTGTATCCTTCGGGATATGCGGGTTCAAATCCCACCCTCGGCGTTTTTTTCTCATACAAACCAGCGAGAATCAGAGATTCTCTTTGCTTTGAAACGTAAGCCGTTTCAAAACCTTTATAAGATTGTGCGCGTTTGCTAAAGTTCGATGAGTGAGAAATCTGGCAAGGATTTGCAATTAAAAGTGGCGGAAGCTATTCAGGATGATGTGAATAAGGGCATTGTTAGAGTGGATAATAGTTTTATGCAGCAAATTGGTGCTAGAATTGGAGATATTGTTGAGATTGAGGGTGACCGGAAGACGGTTGCTATTACTGATCGCGTTTATCCTGGCGATATTGGTCTTAACTTGATTCGGATGGATGGAATTGTTCGAAGAAATGCTAAGTCTGGTATTGGTGAAATTGTTGCCGTTCGAAAATGTGAGGTTAAGGAGGCAAAAAGGGTTACCATTGCTCCTGCTCGCAAAGGAATTATGATTCGTGCCTCTCCTGAAATCTTTAAGCAGGGACTGCTTGGAAGAACGATGGTAAAGGGAGATATTGTTGCACTAGGTGGAAGTAGACGAAGAAGGAGTGCTATGGTGGAGAATCCTTTTTTTGAGGATGTGTTCTCGATGCTCGATGAGAGTATGATGGGCTTCGGGTTTGGAGATATTAAGTTTATTGTTGCTGATACGCTACCGAAATCGGCCGTTATTATTGGTGAACATACTGAGGTTGTGTTTAACCCTGAGGCTGTTGAAATTACTGACGACATTGCACCAGGGGTTTCGTATGAAGATATTGGTGGATTAGATGATGAGATTACTAAAGTTCGTGAAATGGTGGAATTGCCCTTAAAACATCCTGAGATCTTTGAACAGTTAGGGATTGAACCTCCAAAGGGGGTGTTGCTGAATGGTCCTCCTGGTACGGGTAAGACATTACTTGCAAAAGCAGTTGCGAATGAAACGAACTCGCACTTTATTCTGATTAATGGTCCTGAAATTATGTCTAAGTATTATGGACAAAGTGAAGAGAACTTACGAAAAAAGTTTGAGGAGGCTACTAAGAATGCGCCTTCGATTATTTTTATCGATGAGATTGATGCTATTGCTACTAAGCGAGAAGAAACAAAAGGTGAGGTTGAGAGACGTGTAGTCGCTCAATTACTCGCTAACATGGATGGGTTACAATCACGTGGAAAGGTTATTGTGATTGCTGCTACGAATGTTCCTAACTTACTTGATCCTGCTCTACGAAGACCTGGTCGATTTGATCGAGAGATTGAGATTGGGGTGCCTTCTAAGGAAGGAAGATTGAATGTGTTGAAGATTCATACTCGAAACATGCCGCTTGGAGCTGCTAAGGCGTTGTATGAGGAGAAAGAACGCTCTCGTGTTTTGAAAAGAATCGCTGAAATTACCTATGGTTTTGTGGGGGCTGACTTGGCTTCACTTGCTAAAGAGGCGGCAATGGTTGTTTTACGCAGAGTGTTACCAGATATTAAATTAAAAGAGGGTGGGGCTCCTATTCCTAAAGCGGTTCTTGAGCAACTGATGATTTCCCAGGAGGATTTTAAGGAGGCTTTGAAATCGGTTCGTCCTTCAGCTTTACGAGAGGTTCATATTGAGCGTCCGACAACTAAGTGGACTGACGTAGGTGGATTACTTGACGTTAAACAGGAATTAAAGGAGGCGGTGGAATGGCCGCTAAAAACTCCGGATGCATTTACTCGATTAGGAGTTCGGCCGCCACGAGGGATCTTATTATATGGTGCTCCTGGTACGGGAAAGACATTACTTGCTCGTGCTGTTGCGCATGAAAGTGATGCTAACTTTATCTCGGTTAAGGGTCCTGAATTATTATCTAAATGGGTTGGTGAATCTGAAAAGGCTGTTAGAGAAATTTTCAAAAAGGCTCGACAGACTTCACCTACGATTGTGTTCTTTGATGAGATTGATAGTTTGGCTCCAAGAAGGGGTGGAAGTTCAGAAGGAAGTCATGTTCATGAAACGGTTGTTAATCAGTTACTTACTGAAATTGATGGTTTAGAGGAGATGCAGGATGTTGTTGTTATTGCAGCTTCGAATCGACCAGATATTATTGATACTGCTTTGTTACGCCCTGGGCGATTTGATAGAATGATTTTAGTTACGTCTCCTGATGAGAAAACGCGAAAGGAAGTATTCAAAGTACATACTGCGCCTATGCCGTTGAATGGCGTCTCTTTAGATATTTTAGCTTCTAAGACGGAAGGGTATGCTGGTGCCGATATAGAATCGGTATGTAGAGAGGCGGCAATGCTTGCTTTGCGTAAGGATATTAGGGCTAAAGAGGTTACCACTGAGGATTTTGATAATGCTTTGTTGAAAGTTCCTCCTTCGATTACGCCTGATGTGGAGAAAGCGTATGAAGATCTTGGAAGAAAATTTAGATCTGCTCGCGGTAAGGAAATGAAGGCAGAGATGCTGAATTATTTTGGTTGATTTCTTGAGGTATGTGCATAGCATCCTAAGGTCGAAATTCTTTCACCTTTCAGAAGCAGGTGCGTTGCGAGGGGTCGACCCCCTCCGGGGACGCAGCACCTTCAAGGGATAATCTAAGGATT
>JAQBWB010000051.1 GCA_027623355.1 Nanobdellota archaeon
GTTTCGAGAATTTCGAAGATGGTTGCTTTAGCAGCCTACGAACGCTAGTGACTATGCTATGCACATACGTTAGTCAACCCCTCAACTCCTCGGAACTAATTGCCTGATTCCTAAGTGATGAGTTTGAATCAATGACACGCTCATCCTGGCGTATTTCAGAAAGAGATAAGCCCTGATCAAGCTGAGTAGTATGCTGTCTCATCCAATAGGCATCACCCTCATCATGAAAGCAAAGAGCCATAGATCCATCTCCCTCCTTGAGATTAATAGAGATAGCATGCTGTTGAGCAAACTCCCTATCCCTGAGGATAAAGGTTCTTGTTGGTTGGTGTGTATCTTCATATCAAATGTGTATGCCATGGTATCTCCTCCTTGTGTTGTAAAATAAAGAAAAGAGACAATCTATAATGACTTGATGTTATTATTATAACAAAATAGAATTTAACGTTGAGATAAAAAATAAAGAAAACTAATCAATACCTTTCCACTCTTTGCGAGCGTAAGCAAGTCGTTCATGTGTCCCAGCATCCATCCACTGACCAGAAAACACAAAACCTCGTAAGTCACCTGACAAAGCCAATTTAGGAAAGACATCTTTCTCAAGCATAGAAAAACCCTTAGGAATCATCTCCAACACCTCAGGTTCAATAATATAAAATCCAGAATTAATTAAATTAGACGGAGCTTCAGACTTTTTAGGCTTCTCAACAAATTCCAATATCCGAGTACCGTCCATGCGAGCGACTCCATACTGCGAAGGATCCTCTACAGAGGTCAATGCAAGCGTAGCAAGAGCATTTTTTCGTTTATGTAACCGATACATCCGAGCGATGTTAATATTCTTTAATTCGTCTCCATTGGAGCAAATAAACGTATCCGTTAACTTATCCTTATACAACAGTAAAGGACCAGCCGTTCCCAAAGCTTCCTTTTCCTCGATATACTCCACCTGCATTCCAAATTTACTACCATCCTCAAAATAATCTTTAAACTGTTGCCGAAGATGACCAATCGACAACACTACCTCCCGAACACCATACTTCTTAAGAAGATCAAACAAATGTTCTGTAATCGTTTTACCCTGTACCTCAACTAATCCCTTAGGGATCTTCGACGTTAACGGATGTAAACGAGTTCCCTTTCCACCAGCTAAGATAACTGCTTTCGAAGGAACATCCAAACCTAAACTATCAGTTAACAAGGCGTTGATCTGCTGCGAACGATTCTTATACCTATCCTTGTCGATACGTTTATCTAGCTCTTCGACCAAATCCTCTTCTAACGTAATAGTCACTCTTTCTTTCATCTAAAGTAGGGTATATCAAGAAGTAATATATAAGCCTTTCTATAAAGGTATGATAGTATATGATAATCGAAATATTTATAAACTAAAGGCAAATAACTCTAAAATAGGTGATCCTATGGCAATCGAAGGTAAGAAAGGAAAACAAATCGCAATTCTAACAGGAGGCGGAGACGCACCTGGACTAAACGCAGTGATACGAGCAATCGTAGTAAAAGCAAAGAACCTGGGATATGATACTCTAGGCATCCTAGACGGATGGAAGGGACTTTTAGACTGCAAAGAACACTGCTCAACCAATCTAGACCTGGACAAAGTAGAAGACATCCATATGCTAGGTGGAACAATCTTACACACCTCCAGAACTAACCCTTACCAGATAAAAGGCGGACCTGAACAAGTAAAAGCAAACCTAAAAAAATTCAATTGTGATTTCCTAATTGCAATCGGTGGAGAAGACACTCTAGGAGTTGCAAATAAGCTCCATAAAGAAGGCATCAACGTAGTAGGAGTACCAAAAACTATCGATAACGATCTTTCTGAAACAGACTACACCTTCGGATTCAATACCGCAATAACCAGAGCAGCCGAAGCTATAGAAAATCTCCACACCACCGCAAAATCTCATCACAGAATAATTGTAGTAGAAGTCATGGGACGCCATGCAGGATGGATGACCCTAGAAGCAGGACTTGCAGGCGGAGCTTCAGTGATACTAGTACCTGAAGAGCCCTTCGACATAGAAGAAATTATTACCATCATCAACAACCGAGAAAAGAAAGGTAAATTCTACACCATCATCGCAGTTTCAGAAGGCGCAACACCTAAAAAAGGAGCCATGGAACTACAAAAACAGGAAAAGGATGCATTTGGTCATGTCAGATTAGGCGGAATCGCACAAGCACTCTCAGAAGAAATCGAACGCAGAACAGGAAAAGAATGCAGATACGTCGTTCTAGGACACCTACAAAGAGCAGGCGACCCAACCGTGTTCGATAGAGTACTAGGAACAAGATTAGGTATTAAAGCAGCAGAAATGATCGATAACAAAGAATTCGGCATGATGGCAGCACTTCAAGGAACAGAAATCGTTCCCGTAAAACTAGATAAAGCAGTCGGCACACTCAAAACAGTTCCTAAAAGTAGAATTGATGAAGCAAAAACATTTTACGAGGTCTAAGATGGAAAAAATCAAAGTAGCAGTAGTCGGATACGGAACCATCGGAAAACGAGTAGCAGATGCAGTAAGATTGCAAGACGATATGGAATTAGTTGGCGTAACCGCACACTCCTATAACTATAAAATGCTAGCTGCAAATGAAAAAGGAATCCCTCTTTACAAAACAGCAGAACCCGGAAATCTCGGTACACTCAAAACACAAGGTTCATTTGAAGATCTTCTAAAACAAGTAGATATTGTAGTAGATTGTACCCCTCGCCTACAAGGAGCAGAAAACAAAAAGAAATTCTACAAGCCAAACAAAATCAAAGCAATCTTCCAAGGCGGAGAAAAGCAAGATTCAGCAGAAATCTCATTCAACGCCCAAACTAATTACAAAGAAGCCGTAGGAAAAGACTATATTCGAGTAGTTTCCTGTAACACAACGGGATTATGTAGAACACTAGGGGCAATTAAAAAAAAGTACGGTATCGAGGCAGTCCATGCAACCATGATCAGACGCGGAGCAGACCCCTGGGACATCAGACACGGCCCCATTAATGCAATCGTGCCACATCTAGAATTACCTTCCCACCACGGAGCAGACGTACAATCCGTGATGCCAGATGTAAACATATTCACAACCGCAATGTCCGTCTCATCAACACTAATGCATGTACATTCAATAACCGTTGACTGCAAAGAAACCCCTAATGCAGAAGAAGTTGCAAAACTCTTCGAAAAAACTACCAGAATTAGAATGGTAGATAACGAATCACAAGTACGTTCAACAGCTGAAGTCATGGAATTCGCAAAAGATTTAGGACGCGGCAGATCCGACATGCCAGAAATTATCGTCTGGAAAGAAGGAATCGGTGTAACCGGTAAAAAACTACTCTATATCCAAGCAGTCCATCAAGAGTCGGATGTCATCTGCGAAAACATTGATGCAATTCGAGCTGCAATGGGTGTAGAAGATGCAAAAGCCTCCATAGAAAAAACTAACAAATCACTAGACATAGACACCTGCTACGGATGTGCTGGTGGCGTGTGTGAAATTCCTGAATAACCACCTATACACTCCACCATCAGAAACCTTTTATATCAAAAATGCTCCTCCCAAGATATGATAAGCAAAGAAGACCTTCTCCTTGATCTTAAACAACAAATCTGGCAAAATAAATCACTACCACTTAGAGCATCTGCAACCAACATCGTCTTCGGAAAAGGAAATCCAGAAGCAAAAATTCTTTTCATAGGAGAAGCACCAGGAGCAAACGAAGACCTAGAGGGCATCCCCTTTGTAGGGGCAGCCGGAAAACAGCTAGACAAACTCCTACAAAGCATCGGATTAACCATAGAAGACGTCTACATCGCTAATATTTTAAAATACCGCCCACCGAATAATCGCGATCCGAACGAAGAAGAAATCGTCTCCCACACTCCGTATTTAATAGAACAAATAAAAATCATCCAACCAGAAGTAGTAGCAACACTAGGAAACTTCTCAACAAAGTTCATGCTAGCCAAATGCGACACTCAAAAAATGAAAACCATCGCAGGCATTACTGCACTACATGGAAAACCAACCAAAGTCCAATTACCCGATCTAAAAGTAACCATAATCCCTCTCTACCATCCGGCAGCCATGCTCTACAACCCCAAATTAAGAACAACGCAAGAAGAAGATTTCCAAATCATAAAGAAATTCCTTAGCAGCACAATCTCCATTCAAAAGACATTAGAATAAAGGGCGATAGACGGGAATCGAACCCGCGTCACAAGATCCACAGTCTCGTATTCTACCATTGAAATACTATCGCCATAGAAAGAAAAGAAAAAGAATTACTTTAAAAACATTTGCTCTTCAAATGACTATTACGTCAGGAGAAAGGAAATGTGCTCAATCACGAAGTTATTGACCCAGTTGTAATAACCCTTCTAATAAGGCTCAATCTTCAACGAATCGTCCTGATATTCATAAGCATCCTCGCCTGGCCGTGAAGTTTTACTAGCAGGATCAGATTGGGAATAAGACTCTGAATGTTCTTCCTCACGTACCGGCTCTTCCTGTCGAGAACTATATTCGGTAACCTGAGGGTTCCGCACAACGGTCCGTTCCAGTTTAGACAATCTATGAATTTTAGCAAAACTAGGGGTAGCTGCGATCCAATCCTCAGCAAATCCAGCAATATCTCCATCAATAGCATCGCACGTCTTCTTTAATTTACTAATAGCGCGTTTTAATTCAACCAAATCCTTATCCTTAAGCGGACGAATATTGATTAGAGCAACGGTATGTCCCTCTCTTAAGACATGAAGAATATCTTTAATAGCCTCAAAATCATGCAATACAAAAGGTCGAACCTGAATCTTAGCACTAATATCAGTTGATTCTCCACCTAACTCAACGTAATCTTCTCCCTCGGCCTCTTCCATCATCTCGCTTGGATTGCCAGCCATACTTTCCCTAATCTTATCGAAAAATCCCATTATATTCCCTCACAAAAATGTTTTTACTATTATTGAATACTGATAATTCGCATCTATATAAAGGTTTTGCTACTGTAAAACACACATTCCCATGCTACTAAAAAGAGTCACAGTATGCTCAGGTCGAAATCAGGTGATATCTAAATCTAGCCCGTAGTTGGGATCGTGCCATCCGGGCCACAGGGACTTGGAATACAGAAGCAAGATTTCGAACACACTACTTACTCACTGAAAATGCAATCAGAAATTCCTTTCCGCGAATAGTTTCCTTGCTAGAATGTTTAAAACTACGGCTGGGAGCAGAACTAGTAATCTCTACCGAGCTAGCTCCCACCTTATCTGCTATCTGATCCGAATAAGAATCTAATTGTAACGAACCATCTAACTGGATAAACAAATCAATCGAATCCGATTTTTCAAGTCCAGCAGTCTTACGAGCACTCTGAACTCGCCTCATCAATTCACGAACATAACCTTCAGTCACCAATTCTTCTGAAACTTCTGAATTCACATAGACCTGACCCTGCCTAAAACCAACCTCGCTATACGGTTCAGGAACCGCTCTATCAAAAATAAGATGTTCCCTTACAATGCTAATATTCTCTCCATCAACCGTAACGGTGTGCTTTCCCTCTTTCTCCAAATGCTGCATAATGGTTTCCGGCAAAGAAGTACTTAATTGAGCAACTATGCCTGGAACCAATTTACCAAAATCAGGACCCAGCTGCTTATGATTGGGCATCACCGTAATCGTAATACCAGCAAGCTCAGATTTTACCGAAATATCGCGAACATTAGTCTGCATCTGTATTAAGTTCTTCATCGTACCAATTGCAGCAATCGTATCCTTATCGGTTGTAACAATAACTACTTCCGCTAACGGCCACCGTATTCCCGTCTGGATCTTATCTCGACCCGATAATACTCCTTGAATCACATGCTGTGCACATTCAAATTGACTTTCCAATTTCGCATCTACATACGAATCATCAGGTGTAGGCCAAGAATGTAAATGGATACTCTTCTGCTTCAACCCAAATTCCTCTCGCAAATTCAAATACATCTTTTCAACGATAAACGGAGCAACCGGAGATAATAATTTAAGTGATTCAAATAAGACATAATAAATGGTAGCGACCACCGTAGCCTTTTCCTCTTTAGAACCTGTAGAGACCTTTTCTCGTATCAGCTGAATATATTCTCGACTCAACGCCAGATACAATCCCTCAACCGCCCCAGGAACCTCATTGAGCTTATAAGAATCAAATAACTGCGTAACATGAGCAATGGTAGTATTCAGCTTAGATAAAATGTAACGTTCCGGTAATCCTAACAAAGAAGGCTTCAATTTCATATCTGTCTTCTTAACGCCATGCGTAGTAACCAAATCAATCAGATAATTGTGTAAATTCCAAAGCACACCAAGATTCCTATGCTTGACCGACATATCCTCTTCGTTGTAATTCAAATCCATGGCAGGGTTAGCACCACCTACAGCATAATATCTAAACGTATCAGCCCCAAACCTCTCATACGCCTCAGCGGGAACGATATAATTACCAATTGACTTAGACATCTTGCGACCTTTAGCATCATTAATCATCCCGTGCATGTACACTCCCTTGAATGACGGCTTTTCCATAGTAACCATTGAAGCAACCATTAACAAATTAAACCATCCTCGAATCTGATCATTCCCCTCTAAGATAAAATCAGCCGGAAAAAACGTCTTAAAATCCTTTTCAGATTGTGGAAAGCAAAGACTAGCCCACGCAGCACTTCCTGCATCCAACCAAACATCCAAAATATCGGGTAATCGTGTCTTGACGCCACCACACTTGCACGCATAAGAAACCTCATCAAGACTAGCCTTATGCAAATCAGCAGGCTTCTTACCCGATAATTTCTCAATCTCCTTGCGAGTAGACAAAATATCATCCTCACCGCATCCAGAACATCTCCAAATCGGCAAAGGGGTACCCCAAAACCGCTGCTTCGTGATGGAATTATCTCTCAAATTCTCTAACCATGAATTAAAAGCGTTAAAGGCTGCATCAGGAACCCAATTAATTTGTTTATTCGCAGCAAGCATCTTTTTCTTCAAATCTTCAACTTTGAAAAACCACTGTTTCGTTGTACGATACACAATAGCATGCTTACAGCGGTCACAATGTGCATAGTCATGAGTCACCGGCGTCGAAGCAACTAACGCATCCTCAAAATGTTCAATAAACTTATCATCATCAACCTTAGCCGTCCATCCAGCATACACCCCAGAATCCTCTGGAAAAACACCATGTTCAGACAATAAATTAAATGGAGCTATTCCATTCCGATGGCCTATCTCATAATCCTCAGGACCTCCTCCAGGTGCCATATGCACCAACCCAGTTCCTGCAGAGGTATCAACATACTCTTTCGATAATAACACCGTAAAAGCCTTAGGAGACTCTTTCTTAATAACATCATAATACTTTTTCAGTTCTGAATGATACGGATGAGTATACTTCAAACCTTCCAGATCCTCACCCATAAATTCCTCAATAATCTCCAGTTTCTTATCTGCAACAACCTGTACAATCGGACCAGCCAACGCTTTTGCTAATATCCAAACCTCCTCCTCAACCTTCGCTCGAACATACTCCAACTCCGGATTAACCATTACCGCTAAGTTGAAGGGAATCGTCCATGGGGTAGTAGTCCAAATCACTAAAAATTCATTCTTCTTTCCCACAACAGGAAATTTCATAAAAATAGATTTCGAAGTAACTTCTTTATATTCTAATTCGTGCTTCGCTAATGCAGTTCCACAATCAGGACACCAATGAGCAGTCCGTAAACCCTCATACAACCTTTTTTTATCGTGAGCAGTCTTTACTAACCACCACACTGCCTCAATATATTCATCCTTAACTGATTGATACGGATCCTCGAAGTTCATCCACACACCTTCGCGGACAAAGTCCTTGTTCATCTCATTCATATTCGAAATACAAAGCTTCTTGCACGCATCGGTAAATTTCTTAACCCCATATTCAAGAATATCTTGCTTCGACTTCAATTTCAACTCCTTCATCGTAGCATGTTCGGTAGGCAACCCATGCATGTCATACCCTGCTCGGTCATGTACATTAAAACCCTGCATCCGCTTATATCGCATCAAAGAATCCTTTAGTGCCTTATTCCAAGCAGTACCTAAATGAACCTTACCGGAAGTATACGGGGGACCATCTAAAAAGTAAAACGGCTTACCCTTAGCAGTCTGCACCTTAACTTTAGGATAAATACCTTCATCTTCCCAGTACTTCAAGATCTCATGCTCAACATCTTTCGATACATACTGCTCTGCCATGAACTAAAAGAAAAAGAACGTGTTTATAAAACTTCTCTAGAAGACGGCTCAGTAGAAAGTCCTGGTTACCGGCTTTAAGTCGAAATCCTCATGATACAAAATTAGGCTGACA
>JAQBWB010000052.1 GCA_027623355.1 Nanobdellota archaeon
CTAGTGTAAGGGCTACCAAAAGATTATCTTTAGCATTCATATATTGGTAGGGTTGTTTACCGGTAACATCTTCAATGGTGCCTTCTCCACCAATCTGACTTTTTCCCTGGCCAAGATGAGCCAGCCCTAATGTACCCACTTCTTTTACAACTCCGCCGCCCTGGGTGAATCCGCCAAGCACTTTATTTCCTTTTGTTTGCCAATTTTCTAAGAAGCTTCGAGTTTTCCCTACTTTTCCTTCTTTATTCTGGGGGGAGGAGGGTGTATTGGGGGAAAGTTGGCAATTTATTATCTTACAGTAGGGGTCTAGCTTTCCAAAGTATTGATCTTCGACCACTTTTTTCATACTTTCATCTCCAAGACATGCTTGGAGTTGTATTTGGCCATAGATGGGGTCTAGGGGTGTTCCTGCTGCTGCGACGTGTGCCAGAGTCATCTTGGTTGCAAACACTCGGTAAATCGTTTGTATTTTTTTTGCTGTTGCGACGGCATTACAGAGGATTGTTGCGTACTTGACTATTTTTTTGAGGAAGCCGATGACTTTGAAGCCCATGTTTTCGGCTATTTTCTTCGCATCATCGATCTCTTTCTTGATTTCCTCGCCAAAGGTGCTTAAGGGTGAATTGTGGAAGAAGAGTTCTACGGTTACGTTGACGAGTTCGGGTTCTTGGGTTACAGAATCACCGATGCGTGAAAATATTTCTATGGGGCAGGCGAATTTGATACTATCGATTTTGAGGTCATCTTTTGCGAGTGTTACTTTGAGGAAGGGTTGTGTTGAATCGGGCCCTGCATTGAGGAGTTCTAGGTCTTCAACAAAATCTAGACTGGTTTGTTCAGCTGTTTCCTCGGTGTCTTCTCCGAATTCGCTTCTTGAGAATCTTGTTGTATCGGTTACTGTAGTACATTGATCGCGAAGGAATGTTAGTTTGAGTGTTTCTTGGTCTACTGTTGTTGGAACGAGGTCAATTTTACAGTAGGCATTGATGTTGATTTGTGGTCCGAGCTGGCGGTCAATTAAGTCAGGAGAGCATTCTACTTCAGGGACCCAGTGGCGGATTCCGGTGAAGTTCTTATTTTCTAGAACATTGACTTCTAGATTTGCAATTTGGGTGTTGCCAGCGCTGTCGATGAAGGTAAGCGGGAGAACATTAGCAATGAATCCTGGAACATCTATAGGATTGCCTGAAAAACTGCACACTTTTTTTCCTGGGTCGTCTTGAGCCAGGGTACAGATGCCGTTGACTACGCCTTGTGTTGCAGAAATGGCTGAGAGATCTGCTGTTGCAGAAATGATATTGTTTGCCTCTCTGATTTCTGCTGTTACTATGAAGGCATCTCCGGTTTTGAGTACGGAGGGGAATGGGTCTACATTTCCTGCACCCTTGGGTGCGATTCCTGCTGAGAGAATACTAGGATTGGTCTTATCTAGGGTGATGTTGTGGACTAGAGGGCCTTGTACCGGATTTCCAAGTTTGTCGGTAATCGAACTTAAGACGAAAACAGTTCTTATTCCGTCGTTTATATTTGGTTTAATATTACTCCAGGTGCAGGCTCGTTCGTTTCCTGAAGCGATTGCACTGCAGGTGTCTGGCGGTGAATTGCTTCGACCTGATTGGATGTTTGAGAGGTCTAATCTTAGATTATTGTCCTCGATGCCTGCTCCGATTTCTAGGAAGGTTAGGGTGATGTTGAAGTTAGTTCCCCCATAATTTCTTTGTTCATTGGGATCAAAGAAGTTTGTTCTTAATGTGTTGATTGCTGGGCCTGTATTATCATGTTGGAGATCAAGGTTTAGGATCTCGGTTTTTGAATTTCCTAGCAGATCTAGAGCTGTAACGGAAACTGAGACGGTTTTTGAGGCGTCTATTTTGACCTGTACATTCTGAATGGTACATTCGAACTCATCGTTTTTGAGTTGGCAGGTTGCTTGCTTGTTGTCGTATCCTGTTGGTGGATTTGTGTGGAGGCTGGTGATGTCTGCTCGTACTGTAGATGTGTCGAGATCTTTACTTGCTATGGTGAAGGTGATGTCTGCTGAAACGGGAGCCGAGGAGAGGAAATCGAGGTTGTCTCCTTGTTGGTTTTCTAATTTTAGCGATGTTGGGGTGATTGAGGGGGGAGTTTTATCATAGATAATTGTTGCTTCATAGATTGCTTCATTGTCTACGTTATCTTTTGCAGTTAGAATAATTGAGATGTTGCCATCTTGCTGTGGTGCTAACGTTTCAATCGGAATTTGAATTTGGCCTTCCTCTAGACAATCGAGAGGAGTTCCATTGACTTGGAGACTGCGGAAGATTCCTGCTTGAGGTGAGGCGAAATCTAGTTGCTTAATTCCTGAACATTTGTTCGTGACTGCAAGGTCGTTTGTGAAATCTCTTATTGAGTAGACAATATTGACGTTTCCCCCCTTTGTTTGTGTAGGGAAGATTTGGAACTGGTTGTTTTGTGGTGGAATTTGGTCAACGACTCCATTGATGTTGATTTGTGAATCTAGTGAGAGGTCGTTGTTGTGGAGTTTAACGGGGATGCTAAATGGATTTGAGGTTATGGAGGTAGCTGGTGCTGTAAGCGAGCAGAGAAATTGATCGTTACCTTGGTCTGTGCAGTTGTCGAAGAAGGGGCCGTTAATGAGATCTCCAATGGTGATTTGGTTGGTAGTTATGGTGTCGCCAGGAATGGTTGCTAGTACGGTTATTTGAGGGTCTTCGTTTGGTCTTAAGATTCCTTCAAGATTATCTGAACCTTTTACTGAAGGTCCAGAAAGTGAGGCAAAGACGCTAGCAGAGTAAAGTGGAAGGCTGAGCACTAGGAGAATCATGAGTACAGCCTTCCCTTTTGTTATTTTTATCATCGTAGTTCTTGTGTTAGTTTTTCCCAATATCTTTTTGATCTTTCGTTTATGTTTTGCATGGTGTTGATGTCTTCTAATGTTCTATCATCTGCTGGAATTGAGAAGATGTCTGGGTTAAGAACGTAAAAGACCAATGGATCTTTATTGAGGTTGTTCTTGGTGAATGTGAAATTAAAGAGGGCTCCTCCCGTTTTTGCACCATCTCCGAGTTCAATTCCAGGTAGATTGAATGAACTTCCCTTGACTCTTCTCTGTCGGTCAGGTATGCTAATATTTCTGTTGTCTAGGAGCATGACTTCTACTTCGTAGGTTCCCGGTGCGATTTCGATGTCTTGTGGCGATTGGAGAGCTTTATATTCTGCTGTCGTGGTAAAGGATTGCTCAGTGATTGGGGAAAGTCTTCTTAAAATCACAATCGCTTCCTCTCCTTGGGTCAGATTTGCGGTGGGTCCGATGAACCAGTTGGTGGAACCTCGGTTTCTTTGGAGTAATCTCTTTTTGATTATGATTTTCTTTTCTAGTCGTGGTGCTAGAGATATTTCGTATTTTGCTTCTTTATTGAGTCTTGTCTCTACTCTTTTGGATTTTGAGAGGTAGTCCTCTTTGGAGATGGTCATTACCGCTCCAAATGCTACTGGGAAGCGCTCTTTCATGGCTCCCGATTCGGTTTCTCCCACGAAGCAGGATTCGGTTGCTGTTGAAAGAAGCACACGAGCATCATTGATGGGCTCACCGGTGATTTCGTCAGTCACTATTACTTCGATTTCTCCGGAATTTCTTTTATCTTCATCGCAGAAGAGACTTTCTCCTACTACTTGTGCCGCTTCGGTTCTTACATAATCCGAGACTAAGGGTTGGTTTTGTCGAATATTTGCCTCGATGAAGTAGCTGAAGGTAAATCCTTGGCCTTTGAAGGCAGTGTGGTCGTGAATAGTTACTTTTACAGGTATGCTGATATCATAGACGAAATCATAGGACTGTAGGAGTAGTCCTGTAAGGAAGGTTTCATGGAAGCTTTCTGGACCGCAGACATCATCACAGTCTATATTGAAGTACATGTTCCAGAATGGATTGTACTCTAGCTCGATGTCTAGGTTCGAGTAATTTGATGTTCCCGGTATTAACATTCCTCTATTGTAGAGCGAATCTAGGAGAGGGTCCGTATGAAAAGGGTAGGGTTGGTAATTTCTTGTTCCAAAGACCTTTAGTAGTGCCATGTTAGGTGTTGCAACACTATTGATGAAGTTTTTCTCTACGTCTCTTTTTTGCCAGGTCACTTCTTGAGAGAAAGCAGCACGCGTATCGGAGAACGGGGGAAGTTTGTTTCGGTCTAACCCGGAGAAGGCCGTCATGAGGTTAAGGATGTGTTTTTCTAAGAACTGAAGGTCTGCTTGGGTTTCTGCCACGGTTTTTGCTGCATTGTAGATTGTAGGTAGATCTATCTCTAATCTTGATAGGTAGGTGTCTACTTCCCGTTGACTTGCTCTTGAGAATGTTAGGGGATACTCTGTTAGTATTACTATCTCTCCGTTGATGATATTGACTTCTGGATTGATGTCGTCATTTTCTTGTACCTGGAAGCCTTGGCTTTTTAGAACTTCGAAATCGTTGAGGCAGGTTTTTGTTTCTTTCTTGATGTATTCTTCTAATTGACCCTCAATTGAAACCTGGTTCCCATTCTTTTTTAGGAATAATGTTTGCTGAGGTACCATTGTGAACTGACAGTTGTCGCTGCAGTCGTTTGCTGAGGAGAGGTACCACCAATACGGTATGGAGTAGGATGATCCGGGCGCCATGGGTACTGCATCGGCATTAGTTGCATCGTCTCTTGTAATTAATCCATGTTCTAGCGGGTTGATGTAGCCTGCTCTCTCACCAAGCTTACTTAATCCTTCTCGTGCGGTTTGTTCGATGCATTCTTCTACAAATTCATATGCTGGTTTGAATTCGAAAGGGATGTTTTGGATTTGTTGTTCGGCTTGTGCAGCTAGATCTATTACAGATTGATCTTGAGTTGTGATGATTACTCCGCCTGCTACCAGGATAATTATTCCGATAATCATGAAGATGGTTAGTTGGCCTTTCTTGTTCATTCGAGATCCTCCAATTCTCTATGAATAAGTTTTAGGTCGTAGAGTTTTTGTTCCATGAGTTCTCTTGCTAACATGGATTTCTTTTTTCCTAGTTTTCTACCAATTTTTCCGAGAAGTTCATCTATCTGTTTACTTACTGTTATTCTGATTTGTTTGCTCATTTATACTACAAAGAGTACTTCTTTAGTACTAGTATATAAGTCTTTTGTTGGTTTTTATGCTTGATAAATACTTCGAATATACTTTGAATGGTAGTTATTAAGTATAAATTGCTATTTCTTTCGATAGCTTTATGATTAATTTATGCTTTTTTTAGTCTTAATTAGGTATAAATCTTGTTTTATCTTGTTTAAGTTGTGAAATAGTTACTATTCTTGAATGGTGTTAATGAACGAAGTGAGATTCAAAGCATTCTTAGCAATGATTACCATCTTAAAGATACGTCTAACAAGTCTGCTTACGACCGTACCGATGAAAAGAGAAAAGAACGTGCTGCTAAACAGAAGAATCTTGGTAGACGGGTTCGAGAACTTTTCGATAGACGAAGATAATTTTCTTCTCTTTTTTATTTATCTTTTCTAGCATCCAAACTTTTATATAGTAGTATACACACTAATGTGTAATAATGGGTATTAGTGTGTATGAAACAAGTTAAGAAGCGATACAATTTTACGATTGATGAGAAGACGTTCTCGAAGTTTAGGGAGTATTGTAAGGACAATTGTATTTCTATGTCTGCTAAGATAGAAAAATTTATTGAGGGTGAGCTTCGTGGTCGATAGTTTGCGGTCTTATATTGATAAGGAACTTGCAGCACATTACTCTCGAGAACAGATTACTACGGTGTTGTTGCGGTATCATTACTCTCGGGCTCAGATTGATGCTGCTTTTGATGGTGCGGATGCTGATCCTAGTAAACCTAAACATTCTAAAGTTAAAGTAGCTTTAACGGTCGCAGGTATTTGTAGCATGTTGCTTGTTATTGGATTTGGAGTGTTTTTCTTTTTTGGAGAGCGGGTTGAGGTAGGAGTATTAGGGGTTACTATCACTTTACCTAGCATTGAGTTGGCACCTGGAGAGGGGTTGCGCTTTGGTTATTCTGTTTCTGGTTCGGGTGAAAAGGTTTTGCGAACTTCATTATTATTTGAGGTCTTTACGTTGCAGGATAAACTTGTTACTTCGAGTAGTGATGAGGTTATGATACAAGGAAAATATCAGGGCGAGAAGACGTTATCGTTATTGCAGAACATTGCTCCTGGAAGTTATTATGTGAAGGTGGGAGCAACGTATAAAGGCGTGTCTAAGGCATCTACAAGTAATTTTAAGGTGGTGAGTACACCTGCAGTTGTAGTTCAACCAGATTCTCCTTTGAGGTGTCCTTCGAATTGTGATGATGGGAATAGCTGTACTACTGAGAGTTGTAGTAGTGAGACTAGCTTTAGATGTGTACACGATGTGATTACTCCTTGCTGTGGAGATGGGATTTGTGCTAGTAGTGAACATTATCAGACGTGTTTGAAGGATTGTGATGCTCCGGCATCAGCAGGTACTACTAACTTGTTTGAGGGGAAAAGCATCTTTGAGGAGATTGATACGATTTCGGAGATTGGTAAGAGGGATTATGCTAGGGCCTTGAAATTATGTTCGGATATCGAGGTGGTTACGTATCAGCATAGATGTTATACTGGTGTTGCAGTATCTGCTAGGAATATTGGCGCTTGTTCGGAAATCTTGGATGATCCTTCTAAGGAGGACTGTTATTTTGATTATTCGATTGGTACACGGGAAAAGGAGATGTGTGCTAAAATTACTAAAGATAGTCGTAGAGATCAGTGTTACATGGACTTTGTTACGAAAGGTGATTATTCGGTGTGTGATAAGCTTACGAATAGATATTTGAAGCAATCTTGTGCTAGTATGAAGCAGCTTGCTGAATTGAATTTAGAAGGGTTTGAGATTGAGGAGTTGGGTGGTACGGATCCAGTCGATATTAATTACGAAAATCTTCCGGCTGGT
Organism: Nanobdellota archaeon; assembly: GCA_027623355.1. GTDB lineage: Archaea > Nanobdellota > Nanobdellia > Woesearchaeales > JACPBV01 > JAQBWB01. The sequence continues at coordinate 6,967 of JAQBWB010000052.1, forward strand.
AATGTATTCATTGGTATGGATCCAGCTCAAATAGCAGCGATTCTTGCTCAATCTTGAGAAATACTTTCTTAACTAAGGATCGATGGTTTGCATTATCTTAGGCGTAATTATACTTCTAAATCTTGAACCATAGTCTTCTATCTTGTTCATCTGTTGAAGATCTTCTATGTTTTCCGGCGGATCTAATTTGAAGAGGTAGAAGAGGACGGTATTTCCGGAATTGAGATCTTCTTCTCGAAGGGTCCAGTATCCATTGTCTTCATTGAGTTGTAATCCTCCTACAAACGGATGGTTGATGTCGCTTGGAGGGGTTGGTTTGCGACCGAATGGGAAAAAGATGGTATCGAGTTGGTTTTCTTTTGGAATGATGTATCCCTCTTTATCTAGCGCGGTGATCATTACAGAGTAGCGTCCTGGAATGAGGGTGATGTTTCTTGATTCTCCCTCTCTGATGAACGTAGCAGTTAATGGAGGATCTGATTCGGCTGGATTGTCCTTTACTCGTTGGAGCTGGATGGAGATTTCTTCCGACTCTTTATGGGCGGATGCGGTTGCTCGATATCTGTCTCGAATGATTGGATTTGCTAGCTCGGCAATGGTTCGTAGCTGGACGTTGTCGTATTCATGAGTGAGAGACTTATAATAGTCTCTAAATCGCTGATGGATATCCTCTCCCGGATAGAGATTACGGGTGAAGGTGCGTCCGATGATGCGATCTATTTCGTTTTCATCTGCTTTGATGGCATCTAGATAATCTAGAGTGGCTTTTGTTTCGTCAAGTACTATTGTTAGGCCATTTACCACTTTTTCTCGTTCAACATCTGTGTACTGGAACATCGGTAGAATATCGAGGCGTACATTGTGGAAGGAAGGGATGTAGGCGAACTTTTGTATGCGTGCAAATCTGCCGAAACCGCGTCTTACGCCATAGTTTCCGATTACTGGTAGGTTGAAGTGTTGTTTGATGCCGAGGATTTCGTTGCCTAGAAGTTCATTATCTTGGACTCCTTGAGGGTTGCAGTTGAAGCAGGGATTTTTTGGTGTACCCCGACAGATACACTGAGAGTCGTTGATTTTCTTTG
>JAQBWB010000053.1 GCA_027623355.1 Nanobdellota archaeon
CAAGGGATAATCTCAGGAATTTCGAAGATGGTTGCTTTAGCAGCCTACGAACGCTAGTGACTATGCTATCCCCCTGCCAAACTAGAATATCACTACTCGAGAATAGAAATACTTATATATCTCATCACCTAGAAAAATAATATGGGGAAATCAAAATTCAGCTTCTTTCTCATGGATGTTATCCTACTCATAGTCTTTCTAGGATCTACATTAACCATCTTCAAATTATCCGGATTTGGATTTATTCTAGAAGCACTACTCCTACTAGGACTACTTTTCGTAGGATTCGTAGCATTAATCCCTGCCTTCAACAACAAAAACGCAGGATGGGGATTCCTAAGTGCAGTTTGCTTCATAGCACTACTCAACCTCTTAATCATCAACAACAGAACGAATCTATTCAACAAAACCATGCTCATAACCTCATTCTTTGCAGCACTAGGATTTTTCATAGGAATGGCAAAATTAAAAGTAGCGCAACCTCAACGAATGGAACCTGAGGAAGAGTCTACTAAAAAAGTAAAAACCACATTCACTCCAGGAAAATTTATTGCAAGTTCGCAAGGCACCACCTACCACAAACCAACCTGCCTCTGGGCAAAGAAAATTAAAGAAGCTCGCCAAATATGGTTCGATTCGGCCGAGGAAGCAGATAAAAAATACAAACCTCATTCCTGCCTAAAGAAGTAACTCAGAACGATAGATTGTCAATTATCTTATTCTAACAACATCAAACCAATAATAACCGTCCAAATAATTAAGCCCACAAAAACCACCAGTAGAATATAATCTAATCTCGGCTTATGTAAAAGACCATCATAACGGTCCAGTTCTCTTCCTATTCCCATAACCACTTTCAGACCCTAAACTATTAAAACTTATCGCCTGTCCTCCCTCCAGTAATGAACGACCAACCATAAAGCACCAATAGTAATTGCGGTATCTGCAACATTAAATACTGGCCAAATCCGAAAATCAATAAAATCAATAACATAGCCAAAATACACCCTATCAATAAGATTACCAACTGCACCACCAAAAAGTAAAGCAAATGGAAGTAACGTCTTCTTATCCTTAAGAATCGCTGGCAAACTATAGATAATAATCACTACAACAGCTAAACTCACCAAGATAAGCAAACTCTGTTGACCCCTCAACAACCCAAATCCTGCACCGGTATTTTGAACAAAAGTAAAATGAAAAACAGTACGTATCAAAGGAATGGTCTGTGACAAAAACATGTTTCGCTCAACAAGAACTTTTGTAATACGATCGAGAAAAAGAACCATCAAAGCAATAAGAAAGAAATGCCTACCTAAAGCAGAGCTACAAGCCCTACCAATCTTTACCAATAGAGTGTTCGCCATGTGCTATTCGTTCCAAACTTTGTAATCGTTGATTCATACTTTCTAAAGTATATCGAATCGAATCTAATTTCGCCGAAACCACCTCTAAATCCTTTCCATATAATTCAGCATGATGTGACTCTCTTTGTGGCTGTTGAGCCGTAAACGGTTGCTGCATCGAAGTAGGATTTCCCGGAGCACTGTTACTTTGTGCAAAAGGATCGCCACCATTAGAACTTCGCCCAAAAGGATCAGCTGCATAAGATAAGGGATTGCCTCCCGGTAAAGGTTTAGCAAAAGGGTCCTGGCCGCCTGCTAAAGGGTCAGCACCAGCTGCAAAGTCTGGACTTCCAAAGGGATCTGCACCTCCTGCTAAAGGATCACCACCCAGATTCGCTGCAAATGGGTCAGCACTACCGGCTAAAGGGTCTGAACCTGCATCTCCTCCAAAAGGATCAGCACCCGAATCAAAATTAAAGTCATCCTTCTTCTTCCAGAAAGCTAACTTATCTAGCATACTCATTAATAATCCACCTCTTTTTTGCACTAACACTAATCACTCAAAATCCATCGAAATATTGGATAAATCGGTAATATTTTGTAACTTCTCGCTAATCTGATCCTGCAGAGCAGCTTTAGCATCGTCAATCTCTTCTTGCACTTTTTCAGCGACACTTTCCTTAGCATCGTCAATCTCTTCTTGCACCTTTTCAGCAACGCTTTCCTTAACATCATCTACTACCTCTCCTGCCTTTCCTACTATATAACCTTTTCCCCTGTCAAGGAAGTCAGATTCCGGCAGAAACTTCGCACCAATAAATGAAAACACCGCAAAAAATAAAACAATAAAGACAGCAATCTTAAACGTCTTCTTAATAGCGGTAATAAAGAGTGCAACTATCAAAAACGCAGCCAGTGCAACCAAAATAATCTCAATCATACTACTAGCAAAGAAAGCGACTATAAAAAGATTATCTATTTACGTATGTGTATAGCATAGTCACTAGCGTTCGTAGGCTGCTAAAGCAACCATCTTCGAAATTCCTGAGATTATCCCTTGAAGGTGCTGCGTCCCCGCAGGGGGCTCCCCCTGCAACGCACCTGCTTGTGAAGGTGAAAGAATTTCGACCTTGGGATGCTATGCACATACCTATTTACTCGCTACCAGTTAACAAAAAACCAAAGAACTTCATTTAATCCTCTCAGCAAACTCCTTCGCAACATCTATTTCAGCTGAAGCGTTAGGAATCGTATTCGTAGTAATAACCGAAACCTTAACCTTTTTCAATTTCGCCAAAGCATTCTCCGCAAACACACCATGAATCCCAATACAGGTAATCTTCTTAGCACCTAAATCCTTTCGCAACAACTTTATCGTTTCTAATAACGTATGTCCTGTACTAATAATATCATCAACAATCACCACATTATGTTTACTCAAATCAACGTCATGATCCAATGCAACCTCCACATGTCTGCTACTAAACCGAGTCTTCTTCAAAATAGCAGATTCACAACCAATCATCTCTGCAGTTGCACGCGCCCACTTATAACTCTCCCAATCCGGTCCGATAATGATAGGATTTTTGATATGTTTCTTAATGTAATCTCTAACCAATTCGTTAGCAGTCAACTTATGCCCGCGAACCCGAAACACATGCTTCAAATTCTTTTCACGATGCAGGTGTGGATCCATCACATAAATTTCACTTAAACAAGCGTCAACAAACTTACCCAGAATCGGCAAACTAACACATTCACCTGGATGAAACCGAGTGTCCTGTCTAAAATACGGAAAATAAGGTGCCATCAACACCACTCTTTTAGCACCCAAATCCTTTGCCGTGTATGCAGCCAAGAACACCTCCATTAAAGCATCATTAATATCTCCAAAAAAGCTCTGTACCAAAACCACAACCTTCTTGCGCACATCACAAGTAAATCTCAAATCAGTTTCACCGTCGGGAAACTTCTTAACCAACAATTCAGAATATTCCTTGCGAGCGAGCTTTGCAATTCTAGGAGCAACATGAACTCCCTTACTACACCCAACAACGATCATAACTCTATTCCTACAAGAATAATATTTAAGGCTTTGCATATCCTATGCAAATTAAACATCATAAAGTCGAAATCACACATAACATCGGGATCGCTGTTATATTCGTCTGACCGAAGGGAAGACCTAAAATGTAGTGCAACGTTCCGTAGGAAAATGTTAGAGTTTTTGGATTACTGATAAATTCGAGCCAAAGGCGAGTGTATATGTCCGAAGGAGGAGAGAGGGGCGTCTTGTTTTGGTTATTTTCTGAAAAGAAAATAAGTAATCCAAAAATCACACTTAACAAAAAGTAAGTGCGCAGTAGGGGTTGCCCCATACGGGACACAGCACATCCCTATCTTGAAGCTAGATTTCGAAGGTGCTTAATCTTGCATATAAAAACAACTTAATTTAGTATCACTACAAAGTGAAGACAACAGAAACATTTATAAAGCAAAATAGCTTCCAAAAGTAAAATGGCACTTAAACAAGAAATGTTATTGCGATTAAAAGAAGATTTTAGCCTTAATATTTATGAAGTTAAAATTTGGACAGTACTTCTAGAAAAAGGAGTTGCAACAGCAGGCGAATTAGCAGATGTTTCTGGTGTTCCTCGTTCAAGATGTTATGACGTTCTTGAAAGCCTAGAAAAGAAAGGATTCATCATCATGAAAATAGGAAAACCCATCAAATATATTTCCATCCCTCCAGAAGAAATTATCGATCGCGTTCAAAAAGAAATCAAAGAAGATACCAGTCTAAGTCTTAAAATGTTTGAAGACATCAGAGCAACCGAAATCTTTGGAGATCTTGAATTACTCTACAAAACCGGAATCGAAAAGCATGATTCCCAGGACATCTCCACCGCAGTTACCGGAAGAGACAACCTTAATGCATTCATCAGAACACTATTCGAAAAGGCGCAGAAAAGCATCCTCATTGCAACAACTGAAGAAGGATTTACACGAAAAATTAACATCCTAAACAAAGCACTAAAGAAAAACAAAAACAAGCTTGCAATCACAATCATCGCACCTGTAACCGAAAAGGTTCAGAAAAAAGTAAAAGTAAAAATGACTATCATCAACCAAGATCCAAATACACGAGCTATCTTCATTGACGACCAAGAAATGATGTTCATGCTCCACGAAGGAAAAAGTGACAAACACAATGACTGTGGTGTCTGGATGGAATCACCCTCCTGCACCCGTGCAGTAAAAAAACTCCTTTTTCCGTCAAATTAATCTAATATCCAAAATCTCGCAATGCAGTTGAGAGAGATTGGAAATACGGAGTATTTCCAAAACATTTATATACAAGATAACATAAACAAAAAAAGAAGTAATTCTCCTTAAGAATGGTAGAAGATAAGAACATAATGAAAACAGGTACAACCACGGTAGCCATGGTTTGTAAAGATGGTGCTGTGTTGTGTGCAGATAAAAGAGTAACCTCTGGCTACTTAGTATCCTACAAAACCTACGAAAAGATTGTCCAGATAACCGACAATGTTGCAGTCACCGTAGCAGGAACCGTATCCGATGTGCAGCTCATGATTAAACTTCTAAGAGCAGAACTCAAACTAAAAGACCTACGTTCAGGACGCACCTCCTCCGTAAAAGAGGCAGTCAATCTATTAGCAAACATGGTCTATAACAATATCAGAAAATTTTCAACCATCCCAGGAATCTCACATTTTGTAGTAGGAGGAGTTGATAGCTCCGGCGTCCATGTCTATGATGTAGGTGCAGATGGCTCAACCACCAAAATTGACGAGTATACCAGTTCAGGTTCAGGTTCAGTTATGGCATATGGGGTATTAGAAACACTTTATCGACCACATATGACAGTTGAAGAAACAATAAAGCTAGGCGGAAAAGCAATCAATGCAGCAGTACAGCGTGACATTGCATCCGGAAACGGAATTGACATTGTATCAATCACCAACGATGGAATCAAAAAAGTATTAACAAAACTAATAGATATGAAAATTGAAGTATAAATTAAGTGATTCTATTTTTTGAAGTGAACCAATGACAGACATTATAAAGGAAATATTAAAAGAACTTCCAGCTAAAAGCATTAGCGAGGCGGTTTTTGAAGGAGCAAATATCGTGCTCTATACCAAAGATAAAGAATTTTTTCTAGATAATAAAGGAGCAATCCGTAATGCTGTAAACAGCGTCAAGAAACGTATAGAATTACGTCCCGATCCCTCTATATGTATGGCTCAAGAGGAAGCAGAAAAAGAAATTCGAAAAATCATTCCTGAAGAAGCAGCAATCGATCAAATCATTTTCGATCCAGAAAGAAGTATGGTCGTTATCGAGGCAGAAAAACCAGGACTAGCAATTGGAAAGCAAGGATTCTTCCTACATGAAGTCCGTGCTAAAACTACCTGGGTACCGTTAATTAGACGTAAACCCGCGCTCAGATCAAAGTTAATTGAAAATATTCGAGGAGTACTCTACCAAAATTCAGATTACCGAAGAAAGTTCCTTGATAAAGTTGGCCACAGAATCTATGACGGCTGGATTCGTGAAAAAAAGCACGAGTGGATCCGTCTTAGTTATTTGGGTGGAGGTCGCCAGGTTGGACGTTCATCTATTCTTCTCCAAACACCAGAATCCAGAGTCTTAATGGATGTAGGAGTTAACGTTGCAGATGATAAAGACCCCTATCCGATTCTAGAAGCACCTGAATTCGACATCAAACAACTAGATGCAGTCATCATCTCACACGCCCATCTTGATCACTGTGGTTTCGTACCCTATCTATTCAAATACGGATACCGCGGACCCATTTATTGTACCGAACCAACACGCGATGTTATGGCACTTCTAACACTAGATTATGTAAAGATTGCACGAGGAGAAGGTCGAGATCCCATCTATAATGCAGACGATATTCGAGAGATGGTAAAACACACCATCACTCTAGAATATGGCGAAGTTACCGATATCACACCAGATATTAGAATAACGCTCTACAATTCCGGACACATCATCGGAAGTTCGATGGTCCATTTACATATTGGAAACGGATTACACAACTTAGTCTATGGGGCAGACATGAAATGTGCTCCAACAAGATTACTAGAACCTGCAATCTCATCTTTCCCACGCTGTGAAACATTCATGTGCGAGGCTACCTACGGTGGAAAAGACTGCGTATTACCTCCTCGAGCAGAGCAAGAAAAACATATTGAAAATGTCATCACCGAAACCCTCAAACAAGGTGGCAAAGTACTCATCCCTGTTCTAGGAGTAGGACGAGCGCAAGAAGTCATGGTCGTTATCGATCACATGGTACGTACCAAGAAGATTCCCGATGTCCCTATCTTTGTAGATGGTATGGTCTGGGACGTAACCGCAATCCACACCGCCTATCCCGAATTCCTAAACCATACCATTCGTAAACAAATCTTCCACAAAGACGAAAATCCGTTCCTAAACGAAAAGTTCAAACAGGTAGCATCCGTAAAAGAACGTAAAGTAGTAATCGAAGAAACCGGATCCTGCATCATCCTTGCAACGAGTGGAATGCTTGTCGGAGGACCCTCCGTAGAATACTTAAGAAATCTGTCCGACAATCCAAAAAACAGTTTAATGTTTGTTTCATACCAAGGAGAAGGCTCACTAGGAAAAAGAATTCAAAGAGGAGAACGAGAAATCATGTTCCAAACCACCGGAAAGCCTGAACTCTGCCCTATCAAAATGGGCGTCCACACCATTGAAGGCTTTTCAGGACACGCCGGTCGTAAAGAATTAATGGATTTCATGAAACGAATCGATCCTAAACCAAAACGAGTCCTAGTAAATCACGGTGAATCTTCAAGATGTCTAGATCTAGCATCTTCAATCCACAAACAAAACAGAATCGAAACCGGCGCTCCTAGAAACCTAGAAGCAGTCAGAATTAAATAAGTAATTTCCTCCTCAACAAATTCTAGAGAAGAGTTATAAAGACAAATTCTGATAACGCTACATTAAGAGGGGGTAGTAGTGATTAAAAGAAATTCCTGTACAGTTTTATCTACAACCCCCATACTCCACATCGTAGCAGAAGAATTTGTTCCCTTCGAATACGAAGAGGAAGGCATACCAAAAGGAATAGATGTAGACATTACCCAAATTGTTCTAGATCGTCTTAACGTTCCCTATGAAATAAAAATAATTCCTGGGCAAGAACCTGGAAAATGCTTCAAGTAGGAGAAGCCGATGCAACCTTCTCGACAAGTTAGGAAGAATTCCGAGATGAATATCTGTACTACACCGATAACCAGAGAGCATTCAAAATAACAAGAGAGGTTCCAGAAGATTATCTCTGGATCAACGAGTTTGTCTTTTTCATAAGATTAGTACATCAAGACTCATTAACATTCGAATCCTACGAACAAGTGCGCGAAGACAACTATAAAGTAGGCATAATCAAAGATAATTCCTATGTAAAAAGCTTCATAGATGCAAAACTCATATCTGGACAGAATAATAGGTATGTGCATAGCATCCTAAGGTCGAAATTCTTTCACCTTTCACAAGCAGGTGCGTTGCGAGGGGT
>JAQBWB010000054.1 GCA_027623355.1 Nanobdellota archaeon
CTTAATATCCTAGAAGCAAGATTTCGAAGCTGGTAATCCGAACGAAGTGAGACTTTCTACTGAGCCTAAACATCAACAAAGATCCGATGCTTCTCTTCGCCCTCAATCTCCTTCAAAATACGTCTAAGTAACAATCTCTCCGGGTCAGGCATCAAAACTACTCGTTTCTTCAAATCTTCAAAACTCTTAAATTTTTCCTCATCACGAGCCTCAATAATTTCCCACATGTGTTTCTTTCCTAAACCGGGCAGTAATTCAAGCTGGTGCATTCTAGTTCCAAGAGGTCGAGCCTTGTTAAAAAAGTCAATAAAGTAAGGCTCGTTCTTCTTAATAACCTCTTTAATCACATATTCTAGCTCACTTCTAGCAGTCTGCGTTAATTTGTCAACGGGTAACTTACCCGAGATGTGATGAATTTTATCGCGCTTACCCTCTCCGATATAGACTTCCTCGAACGCCTTCAAATGAATACCGGGTTTTGGAACTAATTCAAGTAAAACAAATCGCTCCTTTCCAAGTGCCTGTGCAACAGGTGTCTTCAAATGAATAGGTCTATTATCAAACGGATAGCCGTTTTGCAAGAAATCTAATACAATCACAACTTCTTCTTTTCTGCTTTCCTGAAGTTTTTCCATTGTTTCCCACGTGTAAATAGGGTAATGAACAAGCTATATAAACATTGTGTTGATGTGGCCGCATAGAAATCCTATGTTAGCGCCAATTCGCGAAGCCTTTCAGAAAAGACAACAAACCGACAAGAGGGTTGGCTCCTACGGAGAACCGCTTTAGCGGTACCAGCAATGTTTCATTGCTCAGTATGTCGGTTTTTAGATTAAGAAGCAAGGCTGAGCCTGCGCTAACCGAGGCATTGCCGGGAGGATTTCTATGGGACCGTTGATGTACAACACTTAGAACATCCGAATTCGTGTTATATCCTACTACCTACGCGGGAGGGTGTCCAGTACGACAGCGATTTTCACATCGTGAAAAAAATTATTAGATAACCCACATCGTGAAAAAGAATTATTAGATAACATTATATTGGTAAAGAAACCCCTTTCTAGAAAGTAAGATTTTTATTGAAACTAACACTATTTTAACGCTTCAACAATCTTTTTGAGATAGTCTGCATTAACCGTTAAAGGATATCCCTGAAGCACGTATTTAAGATCCTTAACCGTCTCTGGTTTATTATCAACAATCTTAACAATGTGTAAATCCTTCAAACGAGGAACATTTAACTCTTCAATCTTCTTAATAATTTTCTTGTTATCGCCTTTAACACCAATCTGTTCAAGGTATTCTTTAGTTCGGTTAGATCTAAATCCAAGTTCCTTATCTCGCTTCTCAATAGATTCAAGTTCACTCTTCAGTTCAGTAAGATCAATAGGTCTCTCATCGATAATTTCAAACGTTGACATTTGTAATACCCTCCAGGTGGATAGGATGAACAATCAAGGTTTTAGCCTTATTACCATCCTTAAACGCTACCAAATAACATCTTCCACGCTTACTTTCAATAATACCCGATCTTCCATAAAAACGGTAATCATATGTACCTTCATTACAAGCAGGTTCCATAGATAATCGTACTTTAGCGCCTGATTCAAAGGTCTGAAAATACTTACTAATTGAGATCTTACCCTTCTTTCGAAAGTGTTTACTAGATACGTGTCGAGTTTTCCTTCGTTTTCCGCCAGTTCTCTGCATGGTATCACTCAGAGTAGCCATCTTATTTATAAATGTTTGCTAGAGGCACAAACCCACGAAAAGTTTATATACTTCACTTTACGCTAACAACACCGTGGGGATTAAATGAAAATAAAGTTCAGTATAGTACTAGCGTTAGTTCTTCTTTCAAGCATAGTGAGCGCCTTCCCTTTTGGTGTATTAACCGAGGCAGTAGAGAGCGTAATCACTCCCAATCAACAAGCTAAATACCTCGTAACCATCCAAAACAACCTCTCAACAGAAGAGGAAGTTCGACTAAAAACACTCGATTTTCCACTTTGGGATATCACGACCGATCCGCTCACCTCCCCCATTACCGTAACCGTTCCCCCTAAGGGAAAAAGCAGCATCGAAATCTTCATCAAACCGGTTCAACAAAACGAAATCGGAGCATATAACGTTAATCTTCAGGTAAAAAACGAGCGACTAGATCAAGAAAAGACAGTTCCTCTGCGAGTAACCATAGTCTCCCCAGAACCAGGAAAATATCAAGACACCGTTATAGCATCATTAATCCTAGAAGAGCAGATAAATCCCTCCAAAGAAGTCCCCATAAAGATACGTCTGGACAATCAGAATACTATCGACTATGAAAGTCTAAAAATCACCGTAGAAAGTAACCACTTCAATCACGAAGTCGACATCCCACTAGGAAAAAAAGAAAAGAAAACCATCTCATTTACAAAAACGATAGATGCTCAAACCCCGCCTCAACTTGATACGGTCGTACTAAAAGTAATGTATGGCGATCGCGTATTAGATACGAAAGTACAACGCATCCAGATAAACAAATTCCAAAGAGTAAGTCCCTACGATACCGCCGAATCGACAATTCTCAAACAAACGCGAACCATCCTCTACAAGAACGAAGGAAATGTAGCTTATGATGGATCCGTAAAAATTCCAACAACCTTAATTGAGCGCCTCTTCCTTTCATCATCCCCTCGCGGCACCTTCACCAAGACTGAAGAGGGAAGATTCCTAATGCTACAACTAGCACTAGAACCTGGAGAGGAATTTACCTGGAGAATCACCAAAAATTATTTAGCACTCGTAGCAATATTTATCTTCCTATCCATCGGAGCACTCTTCTATTTCAGCTATCGTGCAAAGGTAGACATGAAAAAATTAGCAACCCAAATAGAATTCCGAGAAGGCGGTGTCTCCGAAATGAAGGTAATGATTAATATTCACAATCGAGGAAAAACTACAGTAAAAGAAATCGAAGTTCTAGATAGAATCCCCAATATAGCAGATCTCCAAGGAGACATCGCAATAGGCACACTACGACCCATTAAAATAAAGAAACACAATCAAAAAGGAACCATCCTAAAGTGGGTCATTGACGAGCTAGGACCAGGAGACGAGCGAGTCATCACCTACAAAATAAAGTCCCATCTCCCAATCATTGGAGAGTTTAAATTAGCAAAAGCCGTAGGCAGCTATAACGTCAATCATAAGAAACAAATCATCCATTCTAATAGTCTAGATATCAGTCCGCAGGAGTAAATTCTCAACCAAGAATAATCTTCAACAATTCCTTTTTCTTCTCTTGCAACAATTTCTTGCTAGTAGCCTCAACATTCAATCGAAGTAAAGGCTCGGTATTAGATGCACGAACATTAAACCACCATTCATCAAAATCAACACGAATACCATCAAGTTCCGAAACATCTCCAGAGGCATACGTAGATGCAAGCGTCTTCATAATGCCCACAGAATCGTCTACCTTGCTATTAATTTCTCCAGAATGAAAGTACACGTGTAGATGAGAAACCAACGAAGAAAGCGTCTCATCCTTCCTACAAAGCAGCTCAATAACTTTCAACGCAGCGATAATACCAGAATCGGTATAATAGTTATCCCTAAAATAAAAGTGACCGGACAATTCACCCGCAAACACTGCATTTTCTTTTCGTAGCTGTTCCTTAATGAATGCATGCCCTACGCGAGACATATGACACTTTCCGCCGTCCTTTTCAATAATCTCCGCAACTATACGACTGCTCCGCAAGTCATACAAAAACGTCTCTCCAGGATGATCAGAGAGAATATCCTGGGCGATCAAGCAAGTAATAAAATCTGCAGGAACTCTTTTTCCAGATTCATCAACAAAAAAAACTCGGTCAGCATCCCCATCAAAAGCGATTCCAACATCTGCCTTTTCTTTCAAAACTCGCTTCTGTAATTTGGCAGTATTCTCCTCGCGTAATGGATCAGCCTCATGATTAGGAAAGCGACCATCTAAATCAGTATACATCTCAATAATCTCGCAAGATAAGCATGATAAAATGTTCCGAGTCTCTAGTCCCCCCATCCCATTAGCTGCATCAACAACAATTTTTTTACCCTTAAGCGCTCCAACAAAACCAAGAACGTGCTTTTTGTATGCAGCGCTAATATCTTTTTTCTCAATCGAACCCTTCTTACCAGCTTCAATAAAGTCCCCCTCATTAACCCTTCTTTCTATCTCTCGTATCCCCGTATCTCCACTGATGGGAATTGCATCATCTCGAGTCATCTTAAAACCATTATATTGGGCAGGATTGTGAGAAGCAGTAATCATGATGCCTCCATCTGCTTTCAAAGATCCACAAGCAAAATACACCATGGGTGTAGCAACTACCCCAATATCAATAACTCTAGCTCCAGCCTCGATCATTCCGCGAGTTAATCCAGCAAATAATGCCTCACCACTCTCCCGCATGTCTCGACCCACAACCACCGTCTTCGCAGCTAGAAAACTAACATAGGCACGTCCAATAGAATAGGCAGTTTCCTCAGTAAGCTCGTTACCGTAGACACCGCGAATATCATAGGCTTTGAATATAGTCATAGAACAACAGAAAAGAAACCTCTTAATAAACGTTCCGTAAAGAAAAAAAATAAAAAAAACGTGTGAAAAGATTCACACGTAAAGTAGCCAACTTAATCTCTTTAACAAAAAAACCTTATTTAAATGTTACGTTACGCCGTATGTGCATAGCATCCTAAGGTCGAAATTCTTTCACCTTTCACAAGCAGGTGCGTTGCGAGGGGTCTTCGATGGATAGTTTCGAGAATTTCGAAGATGGTTGCTTTAGCAGCCTACGAACGCTAGTGACTATGCATGCACATACGCTACGCCTTAAACACCGTCTGTACTTTCTTAGTATACTTGCTAGCATCCCGCTCCCGTAATCTACTAACCACATCCACATACGGACTAACACGGCTATCAATCGTAGCATACAATTTCCTGCCACGAGCAGTCAACATTAATTCTTTATTAGCATAAGAAATCAATTTCTTTTTTTCCAAAATCTCCAAGTTCTTGTACAAAGCGCGAGACTGCTTGCGAGCAAATTCAGCCTTCTTTACCAATCCAATAAAAATAGTTTTAGAAATCGAAACCTCTAACGGCTTACCAACAATTTTCTTATTAGCCTCCTCAAACCATTTTCCTAAAGTAAAAAGAATGAACTCCTGAACTCGAGTAGCAGCCATACACACTACCTCGAACCAATCTATATAAAAGTAACTACAAAAAAATCCGCTATAGGTTCAACATCTGCAAAACAGCCTTAACAGCATTGCGAGCATACTTTTCCTTTCGAGCAACAACCTGTTCTCGCGTAACCGCAGGCCCAATAACACCAAGCGTAATGGGAACATTAGTCTTAACAGAAATCGTCTGCAACGTCTTAGCAGTAGCCTCCGTAATAACAACATCATGTCCAGTCTCCCCCGTAATGACTGCGCCCAATACTACCACACCATTAATTGCAGGATCATCCAACATTCGACGAACACCTAATGGCACATCATACACTCCAGGCACATGAAAAATCTTAGAAACGTTCAACTCCAATTGATTCGCCTCATCCTCAGCAAACTGCAACATCTCCAAAGTAATTTCAGAATTAAAATCCGCAACAACGATGCCGATGTTCATTCTACACCACCCACATCCTCTCGACCCTGGCGAATACCTTTTCCAGCTTCCTTTGATAACTCAGTCTTACCTTTCATCAAAGCAATGGCATTCTCAGTATGCTTATAAACCCTATCCTTAGTAAGCGCAATCAAATCTTCGTTAGAGCTTGCCTCATCCATATGCACGAACACCTTCAAAATATGAGTATTAGTAAGAAGCTCAGCCTGTATCAAACCACTCGAAGCTTCAGTAGCACAAATCCTGTCAATCTCTTCCTTGCCAGCCATTCCTAAAGCAACCACGATAGAACAATCAAACTCCTCAATCAACTTTTTAGCGGCCACCGGCAAATCCTTAAATCCAGGAACCGTATAGCGCTCAATAACAATATCCGATTTGCTATCTTTGATTGCCATCTCTGCAAAAATAAACATATCAATCGTAGAGAACATAGTGTCAGCAATGCCTATTTTCATAATGGATTCACCTCAACGCCATCTCCATCCGATAGAGTAAATTTCTTACGTAAATTAACTGGAGCAATAATCTCAAGAGTATCGCCACTATGCGCAGTCCTGTCTGGTACTGCAATAGCAACCTCTTGCTTGTTGAGTAATGCTTTGTAACACGTTAAACCACCAAAACTTCTCTCCTTTCCATCAAATCCTTCAATGATCACTTTTTCTCGACCAATAACTTTCGCAAATTCACTCTCCTCAATAGAAAGATTCAACGTTCCAGGATATGCCTTAAAGCCCAATTTCGAAAGAAACTGCTTCTGATAGCCTTCCTGGTCAACATAATAAGCTCCCTCTCCTAAACCAGTTGTCAATTTACCAGAGACCGCAGCTCCACCCTTGAAAACAGAACTCAATAGCTGAAACTTTCCCTCCAGTAGTTTCCGACCAGCATCAGCAAACCTAAGGGTAACCCCTCGACCAGTAATCTCTCTAACAATCAACCCCTGCTTCTCAAACTCAATTAGTTTACGACTAACCGTCTGTTGAGAAGTCTTAAGAAATTCAGCAATTTCAGAAGTACGGGTCTCCAAGCTACCATACAATCCAGCCTTCTCGGCAAGATACTCGAGTAACGTCATCTGCATACCTCTACAAGCACCAACCTACTTAAAAATGTTACGCTACTCAAGAATGGGTAATAGTCCAAAATTATTACTGTATGGAGGAAATCTTTTAAAGAAATTACAACCTTCACAGGTAATCATCGAGGAAAACACCATGCCAGATCAAATAACAATCAACGAATGCGTCTCAGTGGCAGTCCAATTTATGGACCAGAACATGAATTTCAAACCTGTTACAGAAGACAATCCATTGGGAGAATGGGATATCGTTGCGATAGCGTCCCATGGTAATCATCAAGAAGATCGGTCTCAAATGATAAAAACACCAGTACCCGCTGCCTACCTCGCTCAAGTGATCGAAGCAGATGGCCGAACACACCATTGGATTCCTGGAAATAATATGGGGTCCAATTACTATCTTGTCATTATTGGTGAAGAGTTTGGGGACCTAGGATTTTACCTTAGGCCAGAGCTTGGGAAAGAAGCTCCAAAATATCATAATCACACAGGCAGTATAAAAGGCCCCCAGTATCGAGCGCAGATTAAGGGGACCATTTATGAAGGGTGTATAAATGAATTGATGGGCGGAGTAAATGATCAGAAGGCTCGTCTAGAGCGCAGCATCAATCTACAAAAAAAAGGGGGATGCCTCCAAGAGTCATGCCAGCAAATTAGTCCCTACCACCGTATCAATGCCAAATGGGTACCATTCAAGAATGCAACCCACTCAGCTACAAAAAATCACCTCTACTCTGGCAAGCATCCTTTTCCATTAAGACTACAACCGAAAACAAACCGTTCCACGATACACTTCTTTACTCGTCTGATGATTTCGAGTAAAAATACTTCTAGAAAGCGTCAATTCACCTTTAGGAAACGTTTTCTTCAATTTTTTACCTAATTTCCTCAAAAATGAGTTAGAGGAAAGATACAAATCTACCCCATTCTTCAACGTAACCTCTTGCGCAATCCACGCTTTCTTTTCCTTTCTGAGTTGTGATTTTACCATAGTCATCACTTCCTCTGTCGGATTACGTAGTTGCAAGACTCCCTCAAAATACTGGGGGTTCTTATCTGGTACACCTGCCATACACACACACTCCCTCATCCACTTTTAAATCTTTTCCCAATTGATAGGCTCAGTAGAAAGTCCTGGTTACCGGCTTTAAGTCGAAATCCTCCTGATACAAAATTAGGATGA
>JAQBWB010000055.1 GCA_027623355.1 Nanobdellota archaeon
GAAATGTCAGCCTTAATATCCTAGAAGCAAGATTTCGAAGCTGGTAATCCGAACGAAGTGAGACTTTCTACTGAGCCCCTAACATCACAACATTTTTATGCATCCTACAGATTCATCCATCATGATCGCACGTGCATTCTCCCCAGGCAACATTACCTTGTTTTTTGGTATCTACAATGATGAAAACCCTCTCAAATCTGGTTCTATCGGTGTAAGCTTCGCCACAACAAAAGGAGCATTTGCAACCGCACAACAAGCAGAGCACAAACAATTAATCATCAACGACAAAGAAGCAAAATTCCCTACGGTAGAAACCGCAATCCAACTCCTAACCGATCAGCCAGTAAAAATAGAAATAAAAACAGAATTACCCATCGGCCACGGCTACAGTATGAGTGCATCCTGCACGCTAGCAGCATTACTAGCAACAAACCAAGTTCTTAATATCAACAAAACAAAAAAGCAGCTAGCATTGATAGCACACCAATCAGAGGTCATCAATAACACTGGACTAGGAAGCATCACCGCCGAATACCTAGGAGGAATCCTATCAAGAAGGGCAAGAGCAGAACCCCTAGAAGCGAAAGAACTGAATGTAGAACATAAAGTTCTCTACTATAGGACACTAGGCCCCATCCTAACAAAAGAAGTAATAACCAATCCAGAAATGAAAACGAGGATTAACCTAGCCTGCAGCAAAGCCATCAAGGGCATATCAACACCCTCCCTAGAGCAACTGTTCCATCTAGGAAAAACATTCGCTCTAGAAACAGGATTACTCCAAGACCCAGAGCTCATCCAATTAATAGAGCAGGTAGAATCTGAAGGTGGAGCAGCCACAATGAATATGGTCGGCAAGAGTATTATCGCAACAAAACCCTTTCCCGGTTCCGCCCCCATCCAAATAGCAAAGCAGGGAGCAACACTCCTAACGTAAACGCTGACGCCCAATGAGGCGAATGATACTCCGAAGGAGAATCATAATCTCGCCGTGCCTCAGTGTTTTAATACTGAACCTAAGAGTAAACTTATTAAAGACAAGAATTTCTAAAGAGTCTATGCCTCGCAAAAAGAAAGCTTCCAAGAAACATCAACCTACTCATCAGCACAAATTTATCTGGATAACACTCGCCTTTCTAATCATTCTAGCAGCATTCTCCGGTAAAGACTACATACCAGAAACACCAGAATTACATGAAAACACCAAGCTAGCCCTAAATATCCTTAGCGAGGACGAAAGGCAGCTAGACAACGATGGAAAAATAATGCTAGATGTAAAGGGAGATTTCCCCAACACTAAAGAAGGAACCTTCGAAATCAGATTGAAGCTAGACATCAGTCAACTAGCATCAAACTATGAAAAAATCCCTCATTATATCGTCTTTTTCGAATCCCGCGTCCATCCCACCATGACGCTCCGCTACAATATCTACGATTCCGTAATAGAAGGTGGCCTTCCTAAAATAAAATCAGGACCCCTCAAGTTCATGGATGGAAATTATCATACCGTCCAGTACACCTATCACCAAGATCGAGGCCAAGCCATATTCTTTGATGGAGAAAAAGTAATCCAGTCCGGCTTCGATCCAATCACTAACGCAATTACCGGAAACGCTATTATAGAAAGAAGCAACTTCCTAGGATACATTACCGAAGACTTCACCACCAAAACAACAGCAACCTACATCGGAGACTAAATGGTACCAAAATCCCATCCAAGATATAGTTCTCTAAAAATACGTGACAGAATAGTAGCTGGCGTTAAAAAAGGAATCACCTCCGAACACGGACTATTAGCACATGGCAGAGGAGAAGCTTTCGATTACATGATTGGAGAGAAAACCAATGCAAAAGCAAAACAACAAATCAAGAAAGCAGCAATTCTACTAAAAAAAGCAAATCATCCAGTCATCAGCGTAAATGGAAATGTTGCAGCACTCGTCCCAAAACAGCTAGTACAACTCTCCAAAGCCATTCCAGCACCCTTAGAAGTCAACATCTTCCACCCATCGAAAGCAAGAGAGAAAGCAATCGCAAAACACCTAAAAAAACACGGTGCAAGGGAAGTCCTTCTACCCAACACCGGAAAAATAAAATACATAGAATCCAATAGAAGATTCTGCAACAAAGAAGGTCAAGCAAAGGCAGACGTCATTTTCGTGCCACTAGAAGATGGAGATAGATGTGAAGCACTCATTAAAATGAAGAAGAAAGTAATTACCATAGATTTAAACGAAAAATCAAGAACAGCAAAGAAAGCAACCATAACGATAGTAGATAATGTCATAAGGGCAATGCCTCTGCTAATTAAAGAGCTAAAGAATTAACTCTAAAACTTCTCGCAAATCCTTCTTTTTAATCTCAACATCTGCAACCTCTCGTAATTCATCATCCTTACAATTAAAAGCGATTCCAAGGCCAGCAATCTTAGCAATCTCCACATCGTTGTGATGATCACCTATATGCACACATTCAGATAACGAAATGCCCTCTCTTTTAGCAATTAGCCTCAAAGCATCTGCCTTCTTAATCATATCAAATTGTGTAACCTCGGCTCCAGTTAGTTTATCATTAGCATCAAACGTCAAGTGAGAAAAAAAAACATCGTCAAAAATCTCCTTGTAATCCGGCATCAAGGTACCTAACAAAATATCCACAGAGCCAGAAACAATTGCAAGCTTACAACCAGCCTTCTTTAATTCCATCAACGTCTCTCGAGCTCCGGCCATCAGTTTTAATTTCTTACACACCGATACAAAATCCTGTCGAGTAACTCCATGGGAAACCCACATCCCAATATCATGGTCAGCCCACTCCTGATACGATATAGATCCAGAAAAAAACTTCTTTTTAACAGCTTCACACACATCCTTATCAATAGTAAAGTGATTGTGCAACAACTCCCAAGAATATTCGAAATCATTAGAAACTGAATCTATTAACGTACCGTCAACATCAAAACAGACCAGTTTAAAGCGAGACATAGACTAAGAAATACTGTACTCATTAATATAGCCTCCTGAACATTTCGGCTTTGCGCGGAAACTCAATCTTTCTTATGATGTTTGTCCCAGAACTCAAATTTGCTCAGTATGTTCTTAATATTACCCAGATATCTGATTACCTTCTGCTTTGGGCTGGGTGACTTACTCCCTTCTTCATACACTCCCTCTACAACATAGTAGTAGGTTTTACCCTTAATCTTCTTCTTTCGTATATATGCCATCATTTTTATTCTTAGGCACATCTAATATACAAATATTTGTATTCTACAGTACAGAAAAAAGTAAATAGTAGTTAGGCACATATAATTGTGGTGATTGCTATGGAAAAACTTCCAAACAAAGAGTTCAGAGAGATGGTGCCTACATTGAGAGAGAAAGGATTCTATGAGCACCAGGAACAGCGTCAAATTCAGTGGCCGGAGTATAGCCTGTCTCAGATACAAGATGCAAAAGAAACAATAGCTTTCATCCGCGCCTCAACCGAGACTTGCAGAACTCTTGACCTTATTGGAAAAGAAGGGAGGCCACTTACGGATCCAAAGGATCTCACTAAAGCGATATTGCTTTCTGAGTTTCTGGGCAAACCTGAACATTTCAAAAACTTTATAAACAATCTACATTATCTATCAGTAAAAGAAATTGCCGGAGGGGTAAAAAATGACTGTAATTGGATTTAACTTCACAAAAATAGAGGTAGTAAAAAACGAAGGCGTAACAGGTAAAATTAATATCAAGAATAACGTCTCCGTTAAGGACGTTGTTGAACAACCACTAGATCTAGGCGGCGGAAAGCAAAAAGCAATAAAATTCATGTTTGAATTCGTCTCTAACTACGAAACAGGCCTAGGACACATCTCGCTAACAGGAGACATTGTCTACATCGGCGACGATAAAGAAACAAAAGAAATTATAGCCGAATGGAAAAAGGCAAAGAAAGTCACAAAAGAAGTGATGGAAAAGATTCTCAACACCATCTTGAACAAATGCAATATCGAGGCGCTGATCCTGTCGCAAAAAGTAAATTTGCCCTCTCCGATACCACTACCGCAGGTATCTCGAAATCAGGGAGAAAAAAAGTAAGGGCATGAGACGCCTTTTACTTATCATTCTTCTTCTTACACTACCTGGCGCCTTTGCAGATTCCCTCTTTCAACATGAGCAAGTTACAAGCGAAATAAGCATATCCGGATCAGCAAAAGTAAAACCGCAGGCAAGAATAGATGATCTTGAGTATGCAACC
The DNA here is from genome assembly GCA_027623355.1 of Nanobdellota archaeon. GTDB lineage: Archaea > Nanobdellota > Nanobdellia > Woesearchaeales > JACPBV01 > JAQBWB01. The sequence goes on from JAQBWB010000055.1 coordinate 4,246, forward strand.
ATCAACCTCTCTTTCTTTCCACAATCAAATTTTCAACAACAAGTCTCAAAATCTACCATAACACCCCAAACACCCATCCTCAATTCCATCGCAAGCTTCACCTGGGATAAACCAAACAAACCTTCGCTAGATTTCGCAATTATATCTACTGTAATCACCAAGCCAGAAATAATTAAGGTTTCAAAAAAAATACCCTTTCCTATTCAAAACATCCCAGATTCAGCAAAACTATTTCTTAAATCCTCAGAAACCATTGATGCGGACGATCCTGACATTGTAGCACTAGCTAATGAATTAGCGGCAGGAAAGGACGATCTCTATGAAGTCGTTTTTACACTCTCAAAATGGTCAAAAGAGAATATCGAATACGATCTTTCAACCCTCACCGAGAGCGTCTCACAAAAAGCATCCTGGGTATTAGAGAACAAAAAAGGAGTCTGCGACGAGTTAACCAATCTCTTCATAGCGATGAATCGAGCACTAGGAATTCCTGCAAAATTCATCTCAGGCGTGGCATACACAGATAGCGTTCCCACTGAAGACGGATTCGGAGCACACGGCTGGGCCGAAGTATATTTTCCAGGCCACGGTTGGATACCCTTCGATGTAACCTATGGGGAGTACGGCTATCTCGACGAATTTCACATCAAATTAAAAGAATCAGTTGACGCAATAGACCCCTCAACCCGCTATCAATGGCTAGGTCGCGATATTACGCTAGCAACCTCCCCATTAAAGATTAATACTAAAATCAAAGAGAGAATAAGAAAAAAGAAAGAGCTTGTAGAATTAAAAGTCATTCCCGAAAAATCCAAGGTAGGATTCGGTTCCTACAACGTAATCCAGGTAACGGTAGAAAATCTTCAAGACTTCTATCTCGCAACCGAGGTCAGTATTTCCAAGTCAGAAGAAATCACCATGCTTGAAAGCAACAAAAAAGCAATCCTTCTCAAACCAGGAGAAATCAAACAACTCTTCTGGCTCGTCCAGGTAGACGAATTCCTACAACCCGGATTCATCTACACCTTCCCCATGGTAGCAGCAACCACTCGTAATACTACCTATGCCTCCAAATTCGAGGTGCAGCAAGACTCGGTAAAATTAACTAAACAGCAAGCTCAGCGTATTATCAATGACGCGGCAAAGGAAGAAGAAAAAACCCTATCCCGGGAAATCTCGATCAATTGTACCCCGGCCACGACCTCATTCTACACCCGTTCCAACGTAGAAATCAATTGTAATGTCAAGAATGATGGTAACGCCCCATTAGATAATCTCAATGTCTGCATGGACACCACCTGCAAAACCATTAATGTGCCCATCTCTAAGTCCATCCCTACAACATTCATGTTCACATCTGCTATAGCAGGAGTCCAAGAAGTAGTAATGACTGCATCCAACGCCCATATCTTCAAACGCACAGCACTAGATCTAGAGGTCCTCGATGCACCAGTAATAACAATAAAAGATATCGAACTTCCAGCACAAGTAGGATACGAAGACGAGTTTAAAATAACCTTCACTCTAGAAAAAACCTCCATGAGCAAACCTCAAAACGTCCTAATACAAATTCTTCCGCTAAAACACGAATGGACTCTAGATCAACTCCAACAAGATAGAAGATTCACTCTCCTACTCAAGGGAAAACACCTCAAAGCAGGAGCAAACACACTAAATCTTCAAGCAACTTATAACGATTTCAATGATATGCAATTTCAAAGCCAAAATTCAGCGACGATTACGCTAGCAGGCACCAGTGTCTGGCAACGAGTAAAACTCTTCTTTTCAGGGCTATTCAGGTAAATTATATAAACTCTCAACAAACTTCTAGCACTATGTTATCCATAAAATTCATTCGCGAAAACACAGACCTCATTAAGAAGGATCTCGAAAAGCGCCAGGATAAAGAAAAACTCCAGTGGGTAGATGACATCATCCAAAAAGATGAGCAATATCGTTTGCTTCTAGTCGAAACACAAAAATTAAGACACAGCCGAAATGCAATCACCAAAGAAATTAACGATCTCCGTAAAGCAGGCAAAGACTTCAAAGAAAAAGTAGAGGAAGCAAAGGAACTTCCAACCAAAATCAAAGAGCAAGAGGAGATAGTAGAGAAACTTCAAAAAGAAATAAAGTTCATTCAACTAAGAATTCCAAACATCTTACATGAATCGGTACCCTATGGAAAAAACGACGAAGAAAATCAAGAAGTAAGAAAGAATGGCACAATTACAACACCCTCATTCGAATTACAACCCCACGGCGAATTAATCGAAAAGCAGGGCCTAGCCGACTTCGAAACCGCTGCAAAAATCTCCGGAAAAGGATTCTACTATCTGTTAGGAGATCTTGCATTAATGGAGCTAGCACTGCAACAGTTCGCAATCGATTTCCTAGTAAAAAAAGGATTCACCCTGGTACAACCACCCTTCATGATGCGCCGGGAGCCCTATGAAGGTGTTACCGATCTAGAAGACTTCGAGAGCATGATGTATAAGGTCGAAGCAGAAGATGAAGAACTTTATCTTATAGCAACCTCAGAACACCCAATAGGTGCAATGTTAAAGGACAAAGTCATCGAAGAATCCAAATTACCCATGAAACTAGCAGGACTATCAGCCTGTTTTAGAAAAGAAATCGGATCTCATGGAATTGATGAAAGAGGACTATTTCGTGTCCACCAGTTCAACAAAATAGAACAGTTCGTCTTCTGTACTCCAGAAGATTCCTGGAAAATTCATGAAGAACTCATCCACAACGCAGAACAATTATTCCAAAAATTAAAATTACCCTATAGGATTGTCAATATCTGTACAGGAGACATCGGCATCGTAGCCGCAAAGAAATACGATCTTGAGGTATGGATGCCTCGTGAAAAAAAGTACAAAGAAGCAGTATCCTGTTCAAATTGCACCGATTATCAAGCAACAAGATTAAACATCAAGTACCAAAAGGACGCAGAAAAACCAAACATCCACACCCTAAATTCAACAGCAATAGCAACAGGAAGATGTCTAAGGGCAATCATCGAAAATTACCAGAAAGAAGACGGAACAATAGAAGTCCCAAAAGTGTTACAACAGTACATGCATGGAATCAAAGTTCTAGGAAAAAAACAATAGAAAAAAAATAAAAAAATAAAAAAAGAAAAAAAATTATTTCTTTTTAGCTTCAGTCTGACAGCCTTTACAACATCCAGATCCAACTTTAACTAGTCCAACAAGCAATAAAATCGCCGTGTACCAATTTATGCCGAAAAAAGCAAATTTTCCCATATCCTGCAGTAAAAACAAGATACCTAGGGCCAATACAACCCAGCCACACACCTTACTACATTTTCCACAAACATGCATAGTAATCACCTCCTAAGTGAATATCTTACTCAGTCAAAACCATATATAAACGTTTGCAATCTACGTATGTGCATAGCATCCTAAGGTCGAAATTATTTCACCTTCACAAGCAGGTGCGTTGCGAGGGGTCGCCCCCTCCGGGGACGCAGCACCTTCGATGGATAGTTTCGAGAATTCCGAAGATGGTTGCTTTAGCAGCCTACGAACGCTAGTGACTATGCTATGCACATACCAATCTACAGGCCATGTAGAAAGTCTTGGTTACTCAAAAGTCGCTTGGGTTCAAAGCCCCGCTCTTCAGAGCGACTTTTGAGTC
>JAQBWB010000056.1 GCA_027623355.1 Nanobdellota archaeon
GAAGATGGTTGCTTTAGCAGCCTACGAACGCTAGTGACTATGCTATGCACATACGTTTAAAAAGTTACCAACAAGGGTAATTATTGATTTTTATCGATTTTGCCTCCTCCGAAAGATTTAAATAGTTAGAGTAGAGAGGAGGATTATGGAAAGGAATTTGAGAATATTACTAATAATTGCAGTAATTTCAGTAGTCATTAGTGGGGCCATTACGTTTATGGGCATCCAAACAAATAACTCAGATCAACAATCAGCCGTAACCGATCAAATCGAATCACCTGCAGAAACCCAATTTTCCAAACCCCCAGCAACGGTAGGTGGAGTAGTAACCGTGACCATCACCTAAACAGTGAGAAAGACATGAAACAACTATCCAATCAAACAATAACCTTACTCCTTGTCGCATCGATAGCAATTTCTGTTGTAGGTACAATCTCCAATCTCCAAAAAATAAGTGAATATTCCGGTCCTGCCTCAATCAGCGGATTTGCAACTACTGGAACAGGTAAAGTAAATGTTTCCGTAGCCTCAGTAACCTCCATTACAGTTTCAGATGCTCTTATTGATTTTGGATCGTGTTCACCTAATGCATCGGGATCATATATTGCCTCAAATGTTTCATCTACCTCGTGGGGTGCTCCAGGTGTGTGTACGATAGCAGGATCAGCACCAATATGGAGAGATAGTCTCAATGTTACAAACGATGGAAATGATGATGTAAATGTTTCAGTATCTAGCAGTGCTGATGCCTCCACATTCATCGGAGGTACCAATCCACAGTTTATGTACACTACCACCAATGTTAGCAGTAGACCTGGATGTAGATTTGCGAATAAAACTAGTGCCATCATGTTTAACGATACCTCATCAAACTTAACGGGTCTTCAGCGAATATGGAAAAATATCACCACTTCATCGAAAGGGTATCCCATCTGCTCGAATTTATCCTATCCTGATACTACCGATTCGATAGCATTCTATGCTAGATTATATCTCCCGAGTGACGTTACATCGGGATCAGGAGAGAAGAGCGCTACACTAACGTTTACGGCAGCAACTCTGACATGAGACCATGGGTCAACTACCAAAGATTTGGACATATATATTCATACTTCTTATAACCGTTGGATTTTCTGAAGCGATAGGAATAGGGATGTTCACAACAGAGATTAATTTTGAGCAAAATTTAAACCAAAATTTTGAAGCATTCATCAATAATAATGTGGGTGCTCCCATCGTTGTCGAACTTACAGCGCAAGGAGGACTTTCAGAATATGTGACCTTTTCTGAAACAAACCTCAATATCCCTCCTGGGGGAAGGATGTTCTTTAGCTTCAACCTCAAGCTTCCAGAATCTATACCTCCTGGAAAGAATAAAATTAGAATCGGAGCAAAGGATATCACTCCTGCAACCAAAGGAGGAATATCCACAAAAACAGAAATCTTCAAACCATTCTACGTCATAGGCCCCTATGATGGCAAATATGTAAGTGCTTCGCTGAGTGTACCAGAAGTGTTTGTTGGAACAAAAGCTCCCTTTGATCTCTCTATTGAGCATCAAGGAGCCGATCCAATTAATACTCTCGCCGGATCAGTCATTGTGAGAAAAAAATCTTCAAAAGGAAGTATTCTAGCAACCCTGCCCATAACTCCATTCACCAACATACAACCAAGAGAAAAACGCAAAACGCAAGTAATATGGGATTTCACTGAGCAATCAGTAGGAGATTATTTCGCATCTGCAACCATCTCAGTTGATGGAAAAAATCAGGACGTAAGTGGTTCCTCTTTTCGAATAGGGGATTTATTACTCAAACTAATAAACTATAATGATACGTTCACCAAAAACGGCATTACTCGTATGGAAATAACCGTTAGGAGTCTGTGGAACGAACCAATCGAAGGAGTATATGCTGAATTAACTGTAGAAGATCTTTTCCTAAAAAGCTCAGAAGCAATCATTAATCCTGGTGTTGATGGTAGTTTATCGCTATTTCTCGATAGCGATGCACTCGAACTAGGAAAGCACACCGGTACATTAACAATCTATTATGCCGGCAAGACCTTAAAAGAGGACATCCTAATCAAAATAGTAGCAGTTCAGTCATCTCCAGAACGCATGTCCACGCAAACACTACTGGTGATAGTCATACTTCTCCTAGTAGGAATAAATCTCCTCCTAGCATTATTCTACTTCAGAAGACAAGAAAAGAATACTAAAAAGAAAAAATGAGAAAAAGTGCAATAATCCTTATAGCAGTTCTGCTAGGATTCACCATAGTTTCTCACATTATGCTTGTGGATCATACTACAATAACCATCCCTATGCGTGTTACAGTAGATAGCAATCCCTCAGCCGTAGGATTTGACACCGGAACAGAATTAATTACCTTCGGAAGGATAGGGTCAGGTTCCATGAGTACACGAACAATCCATCTGGAAAATAATGAAAAATATGCTCAAAAAGTAACCTACTCATTTTCTGGAGACATCGGTACATGGACCGATCTACTTGCAGAGTATTATGAATTAGAGTCTGGTATGTCCATGGACGTACCTGTAACGCTAACTGTCCCCCCTAATACATCACCTGGAAACCATACCGGAGAACTCACACTAGTATTCAAAAAGAAATAGTATCGATTTGATACATATATGATATACACTAGATAAAATCTACTTTCTATCACCTATAAAAATAACTCCAAAACATTTATATATCATAATGATATAGTATAGCTATGACTGACCTTCTCCATATACGTGTAGGAAAACATCTCAAACAAGAGATGCAAAAACTCATCGATTCTGGCCTATTTAGCAATCAAGCAGAAATCGCAAGAGAAGGCATTCGAGATCTCTTGCTAAAATATAAGGATCAGCTTAAAAAATGAGAATCTCTAACAATGTAGCGGCAGTTTTCGCAGTTCTCCTAATCTTTACAAGTCTAGCAAGCACCTACCTGTTTGTAGACCGAATCGATATCGTCTATAGTGGTCAGGCAACAAGCGTTCAAGGCATCATGCAGATCTGCTTCAATCAGCAACCAGTCATTGCAGAGGCCTGCAATAACACTGCAGTTGTAGATAGCTCCTATACCTGTGATGTCGATGCAACCGATCTAGATAATGCAGTTACCGTGGTTCAAAACCTAACCTTCACCGATAGTAGTGGCAATTTCACAATAGGTCCAACCGATGGAGTAATCTTATTTACTCCAGTACTTACCGATAAAGGGAATCTTTCCGTGACCGTGACCGTTAATGACGGATCCGGATGTAGCAATGCAGAAGATTCATCGACCTATAACCTCTCCGTTGCAGGACCGGTGTGTGGAGATGTCGTATGTAGCACAAGCGAAACGTGTTCCACCTGCGCTCTTGACTGCGGGTCCTGTAGCTCCGGCGGCGGCGCAGAAGGAGGCGGTGGAGGAGGCGGTGGAGGAGGAGGAGGCGGTGGAGGAGCATCCACCTCCAAAAAAGAAGGATTCAACGTAGATTTTAGTCGAGAAGAAGGTGAGGAGGAACAGCTTTCACCACCAGTAACCGAACAAAAGCGGTTGCGTCTAAAAAAATCACAAGTAATCAGAATCACATTCGATGGAATTATTGGACAGGATTTCCGCATTGTAGGAGTTTATGAAAACTTTGTAACAGCTATCATTAGAAGCGATCCTCAAACAATCAGATTAAATCTCCTAGAACCCTATGACATTGATCTAAACGATGATGGATGGGTAGATATGACCTTAACAGTAGAAAAAATTCTAGGCGTGGAGGTATGGATCCAGTTTAAGCGAGGTGAGGGGGCAGATGCCTATGTTGCTGAAGCAGGATTACAGGAGTCCTTCACCATTTCACCAGAACGCCTCTCCGTAAGCTTAAAACAAGGTTCAGAAGTAGAAAAAATACTGCTCCTCAAAAACGCTCTGACCGAAACAATCAATATCACTGTCGTTGCTAGAGGTCTTGAACCCTTTGTTAAAATAGTATACCCTTTCCTAAGAATTACCTCATTCCAGCAAAAATCCTATTCTGTTTTTGTGAATACCTCTAAAAGTGAGTCGGGAGTAGTAAGTGGAACACTCCTCTTTACGTCCGGTGAGATAACAAAAGAGGTTCCTGTAATAATTGAAATAGAATCACTCAGAAAAATATTTGACGTCACACTTGATATCCCATTCACCTCTAAACGTATCAGACCAGGAGAATCGCTATTAGTACATATCAATGTCCACAGCCTAGAGTCGCTTGACGGTGAAGTCCCATTAAAACTCTCCTATGAAATAAGGGACACAAAAGGAAATCAAATAATAAGGCAGGATGAACATATAGGTGTAGGTGGCGACCTCTCCTTCTCCAAGAAATTTGATCTTCCACCCGATCTACGAGGAGAATATATACTCATTGTTACCGTTACCCATAAAGATTCATTCGGTAGTGCAACAGATCTCTTTGATGTTCGTGTTCCTATACTCCAACTCTCTCCAGGTAAAGGAGGGTCATTCCTAACAACCATCCTTGCATTAGCACTTCTAGGTGCACTCGTCTACTCAGGGATGTTCTTTCACAGTCATCACTATGATACTGCAGTCCTAGATACATTCCCTTGGCTGAGAAAACTAGCTCTGAAAAAGAGTAAACCCAACAAGAGAAGGCTGCCAGCTACAATAACTGCTGCCCAACCTGGAGCAGAAGAAGAAGCAACCAACATAAAAAGAAAACTATCAGTAATAAAAGACGGAATAAAAGAAGGTTTACTACCTAAAGAGCTCATGAAAAAGCTTAAAGGGAGATTAAAGTAATTTAAATCCAAAGATTTATATATTTCTCCTGGATAGGAAATATTACATATTACCATGGAAGACAACATTAAAGAGAAAAAAGTAATCTCAGAAGCCCTAGATGGCCTTCAAAAAGAAATCGGTGTTCTTGACCAGCAAAGAAAAACACTTGAAACCAAGATGAAGCACCTAAGTGATTCTATTGTAGTTACTCAAGCCGAAGAATCAAAATTAAGAGAAGAAATCTCAGGACTTGTGGGAAAAGAAGGACTATTAGACCGAAAACGCAACTCCTACAAAGATAAACTCTCTTCGCTACAATCAAAAATTGCAAAAGTCAAGAAAATTAGACAAGAACTTTTTGATTTCTAGAAAAAAATAGAACTTTTTTCTTTTTACTATTCAAATTTTCTCCCAATAAAAAATCCCAACGGAGCAGAGCTCCGGGGTATTTTTTAAGCCTCAAAGTGGGCGATGTGCATGCCGATGCAGAGCATCGGGGTATGGAACCCACTTCGAGCAATCAATAAAATTTCTATAATCTGTCAAGAACCACCGGTCAATAGACCGGTGGCATGGTTGGAGACTTGCTCATCTGTTGGGTGGTTCTTGACTCCCGAATGGAGCTGGTGCGTGAACCACCGGTGAACACACCAGTGGAATGACCGGATTCAAAAATCATTTTTTCTTCTTCCGCACAAAGTAGAAGAACCATCCCACGTTCACTCCAATCAATAGCAAGATCAACAGATAGAGCATCGTATTTCTATTCGCAGAAGCCTGTCCAACAACAACCTGTCCTACTGGAGAGAATTCCGTCTTAAACGAATCAATGTTGATGTTCGCATTAATAATCCGAGTAGTAGTTTTTCCTTCGTAATGTAATTCAATATTTAAATCATAGAATCCTGCAGGAATCTCGCGAGTATCCCAGTACGCAGTCAGTTTACCCTTACCTAATGCGGAGAGATCAATAGTACTCGTCTTCTCTTGAGCATAATCAGTTCCCTCAGTATCCGTAACCGTCATAATCGCATAGATATCACTAATATCATTATTCCATTTATTCTCAAGATACATATCAATCGCAGAAATCGTACCTAGTCTGAATTTATCAGCCTTCAAATCAATAATCTCTATAGACAAGTCTCCCACTCTAAAATTTTCCTCTAATACCATTGTCTCTCCATCATATTCAAGGGTAGCCTTTGCATGATACACTCCGGGATTCAAGTCCTGCTTCGACCAGGTTGCCACCAATTTACCCTCTCCGTCCTTTTCAAGGCCAACCTCATTCGTCTCTACTAACCCAATCTGTTCATAGGTAGCTCCTTGAATCTCAATTGATGCTTTGGCCTTTACAATACGCTGTGAGCCATAGTTAAAGATAGGCATCACAAATCTAACTGGATTATTCACGCCAGACGATTCAATGACCAATTTAGCCTCAGCATACTTATCGGGAAACGGTACTCTCACATACAACTCACTAATCACCGATGCTACCGCAGAAACCGAAGACTGATCTTCAGCATTAAAGCTACCCGGCAGCTCCATAACTACAATTTCAGTACTATGCAATCCAGGTTTTCCGATGTCTGCAGGTAATCTCAACCGATAGCTGAAATCTCTCGTCTCCTCTGAAGAACTAATCAACAACAAGTCTTCAACAAACTGAATGTTCTCCTGTAATTCGCCACGAGCATACAGCACTACCTTCATATCCTTATTTTCATTATTAAACACTTTCTGAGTAATGGTGGTATCTAAATTAGGTTCAAAGTGCACCACCTTTCGTGCAGGCGATACTCCTATAGCCAAAACCTGACTAGCCGCAAGCAAGGCTAACACTAAGCAAACCGCAACCAATCTCTGTGTATTCACTCTTTTCATTGTATTTCCTTGATAATCACTGTCCCTTCAACAGTTTCAATAAAGCGTAATCTAGTGTTACTGCCCCATTGTTTACCTTCTGCAAGATATTTAGGTATAGTAATCCTGTACTGGTTGTTATTAACAACTACGTTTACCATTTAGTACCACACACTCTCCACGAAGATGAAAGTATCCTTCGTACCACCTGGCTCATCAGTAGGTGCAGTAACCTCAAGTTCTATCTCTGCAATATTTTTCGACCTATTCCAATCAAGCTGTTTAATGATATCCTGAGTATAGCTCGTAACATTCGTAAACGTAGTAATCGATCCCGACCAGTTGAATGCTCCTGTAGTTTCATTACCTGCCATAAACCTGAAGAAAGTAGTATTCAACGGCTCCCTAATCCAGAGCGATTGATTCGCATACATACTCAAATTAACCACGATATTTCCTTCATTAGACACCGTTATCGGAACCGGGTTGTCATCAGTAGTATTATCCAAAATACCCAAACTCAACTCCCCAAAGTTCGTAGTGCTCACATTCAACGATATTGCATTAAGTGAATCAACAGTAAAGTTATTTTTCGCTGCAAACGTACTGTAATCCTCGCCATCAAAGACTTGCACCGTCCAGTTGTAAACACTGTCAACGTCCAGTGGCTGCACCAATGTATACCTGGTCGAATTCAAGCCAGTAATATTGAGTAAGTCAGTGAAACAATCATTGTTGATATCTCCACAACTTACACGTTCAATAAGCAAGGTATAGGTGAGACTCACATTATCAGCATCCGTTGCATTAGTCCAATTAAAGTTAGGTGTTCTATTCGTAATAATACTATTATTGAGAGGACGATCAAGTGTAACATTTGTAGGTGCTGTATTAAGCAACGAGAACGAGCGAATAAGGGATGCATTCCAGTTACCAGCAGTATCATTAGCATACCATCGGTAACTAATGTCCTTTTTAGACCATACAGGAGATTTATTGATAACCAAATCATACGAAGTGCCTGAAGCAGTACTATTAGTTACATTATCCCAACTGCCAGATGCATTCCAGGAGAAGATCCAGTAACTCAATCCAACGTTATCAGTTATCGAAATGTTAAACGAAATGTTTCCATTAGTTCGAGCAAGTGTTGCATTCGTTTGATTACCACTGAAACCGGGTGCCAAGGTATCAACAGTCAACGTCCTGATCTCGGTGTTATTCGCATTTCCAAACGTA
>JAQBWB010000057.1 GCA_027623355.1 Nanobdellota archaeon
CGACCCCTCGCAACGCACCTGCTTTTGAAAGGTGAAAGAATTTCGACCTTAGGATGCTATGCACATACCAAAAGAAGTAAGCTTTATATATCTGAATTCTAAAAAGAGTGTTATGACTGTAACTAAAGTAGATTCTGAACTTACTCAGCTTGAATTGGAGCGGAGTCGCATCAAAAGGGAGAAGGCAGCTCTTGTTTTGAATAAGGGTTTGGTGTTGTATCTTATTTTTATGATTGTGGGTGTTGTGGGATTTGCGTTTGAGTATATTGGAAGTGCGGTTCTGAATTTCTTGGTGGTTGCAGGCATTATTATTCTGATTTTGAGTACACTGCCTTACGTCTTTGTCGTTCATAAGGAGGAGCGCTGGATTAAGATGCGGATTTGGGAGTTAACTAAAAAATGAAGTTAGGCAAAAAGGGTATTGCACCCATTATTTCCACTGTTATTTTGATAGGCTTTGCTGTTGCTCTAGGGGGAGTTGTTATTAGTTGGGGCAAGGTATCTTATACTGTCGAGGTTGCCGAGTGTGGAAGTATGGGGCTGAGTGATGTTACTCTTGAAGGTAGTAGTCTTGCTTGTTTATCTGCTGATACATTACAATTAACGGTTCAAAATACGGGCAGCGATTCGCTTGCTGGGATTAAAGGTAGCTTGTTAACCGATGCGGGAGTTGAGGTTTTGGAAATTGATGGTCGTGTTGGCGCGGGAGAGCTTTCACAGTTGAATGTGTTATTGCCCCCTGGTATGGGAAAGCTTAATAAAGCCTTTTTTACCCCAGGGTTTAGTGATGTGGCAGGTATTACCTACTGTCCGCAGCAGGGTTTTAGTGTAGAATCGTTGGGTGTATGTGAAAAATGAGAAAAAAAAGAATGTCTACCGGTCAGAAAGTTGTTTTAAGTTTACCTGTTCTCTTGAGTGGAAGTTGGATTGTGTTATTGCAGCAGGGATCACCTATCGTAGGTGAGCAGTTTGCTCCTGCTTCAACAAGTTCTTTATTGATTGCTCTTGTTATCTTTACGTTAGGGTACCTTTTATTTTTGTTGTTGCTCTTTTCGGATGATCTCAAGGACATGTTTGCTAAATCCTAATCATGACTCAACTTATATTGGAGATTGAACAATCTCTAGAGGCGAATGCTTCGCGCTATTTTGAAAAAGCTAAGAAGATTCGAAAGAAGAGGGAGGGTGCTATAGAGGCGCTCGCTCGAACTGAGAAGAAGCTTGTCGCGCTAGAGAAGTCTCTCGTTAAGGAGAAAGAGACTTTGGTTATTGAGGCAGATAGAAAAGCTCGTACGTTGGAGTGGTATGAGAAATTTAGATGGTTTAGGACTTCGGAAGGATTTTTTGTTGTAGGTGGTCGCGATGCGACTTCTAATGAGATTGTGGTTAAGAAACATACCACTGCTAAAGATCTTATTTTTCACACTGATATTGCTGGAAGTCCTTTCTTTATCTTGCAGACTGAGGGTAAAAAGGTAGGAGATGTTTCGTTAAGGGAGGTTGCTATTGCTACTGCTTCGTTTTCTCGTGCGTGGAAGCTGGGTGTTTCTACTACCGCAGTATTTTATGTTGACTCTGAACAGGTTACCAAGAAAGCTTTGGCTGGAGAGTATTTGACCAAAGGTGCCTTTATGATTTATGGTAAGAAAAAGTATATTGATAATTCATTAGGTTGTGCGTTGGGAGCGTTTGATGGTAAGCTGATGGCTGGTCCGTTGTCTGCCGTGAAAACTCATTGTACAGAATATGTTGAGATTGTACAGGGTCGTGAAAAACCGAGTAAGGTTGCTAAATTGATACAGAAAAAGTTAGGATTTAGCATAGATGAGATTATTCGAGCATTGCCTACTGGTGGAGTTGGGGTAAAATGATTACTAGTTCGAATATGAAGGCTTTGGAGGAGAGCTGTGGTCTAACTAATAGTATGCTTATGGAGAATGCTGGTGCTGCGGTTGCCGAAATTGTTAAAGGTATAGCTGGAAATAGGGTTTTAGTGGTATGTCATCATGGTAATAATGGTGGAGATGGTTTTGTTGTTAGTCGGTTGTTGTCCAAAGAAAAAGAGGTTGATGTTCTTTTTGTTGGGGATGAAGATAAATTTTCGGATGAAACGAAGGCTAATTTTGATATGATTAGTGGAAGTGATCGTATTCAGTTGTTCGAGGAGCCGGAGATGATTGATTTTGATGAATATGATATACTGATTGATGGATTGCTTGGTACGGGAAGCGTGGGTGCATTGAGGCAGCCATTACTTGGATTGGTTGAACAAATGAATGATGCCTCTGCGGTTAGAGTTGCTATTGACATTCCTACAGGGTTGCATCCAGATACGGGAGAGGGTGAAGTTGTGTTTGATGCAACCTCTATTGTTACGTTTCATGATACTAAACCTGGACTATCTGCGTTTACGGATAAGGTTGTTATTGTTGATATTGGTATTTCAAAATGATTTGGCAGGATGTGGTGTTGATGATTGCGAATCTTATCTTTTTTGTTTCTCTTCTTGCCCAGGTTCGCTATGGACATCGGAAAAAAAAGGGACTTATTAAGCTTACCACGTCGATTCCTACTGCGTTAGGGATATATGCTATTTGTATCGTCTATTATTCGCTGGAATTGTACCTTTCCTTGGTTATGTCTATTTTGACCGCTGGATTATGGACGCTGATAAGCTATCAGAGAATTCTTTATAAGAAACCTTAAATAATTGAAGTTGGGCTTAGTTTATAATGCGAGTAATATCAAAGAAAGATCTTATTGTGCCTAAGCGTGCTAAGCGTTCAAAGAAAGGAGATTCTGGTAGAGTGTTGATTATTGGTGGTTCTGAGGATTATGTTGGGGCTTTGGTGTTGAGTGGTTTGGCTGCATTACGCGCAGGGGTTGATTGGGTTACGGTTGCTTGTCCTTTAAAAGTTGGATGGGCGGTTCATGCTTTATCGGCTGATCTGGTTGTTAAAAAATTTAATTGTTCACATTTTACTTTGAAGCATGTTAACGCACTGTTGAAGCTTGAAAAAAACTTCGATGTGGTTTTGATAGGAAATGGGCTTGGTCGGAAGTCGGATGCGTTTGTTCAGGGCTTTGTTAGGCGAAGTAAGAAACCTTTGGTGATTGATGCGGATGGGATAAAAGCTGTTTCTCTTGGTGATGTGTCTGGGGCGTTGTTTACCCCCCATGCAGGTGAGTATGCTGGTTTGTTAAAGCGCTCTAAGGTTAGTGAGCGGGAGTTGCGCTCGCATTTGAACGGTAATGTTATTCTTTTGAAGGGTGCTAGTGATACTATTATTTCTTCATCAAAGGTTGTGCTTAATGGGACTGGTAATCCTGGCATGGCGAAGGCTGGAACGGGAGATGTGCTGGCTGGCCTTTGTTTAGGATTTTTAGGGCAGGGTTTGTCTTTATCTCAAAGTGCGGTGAATGGCGCCTACATCAATGGTGCGTTAGGTGATTTGTTATTGAAGAAGAAAAAAGGATATTCATACATTGCTTCTGATTTGTTGATGGATCTTAAACATATCCTGTAGTCGATAAAGGTTTATAAAAAAAGGTTCATTCTTAAGAGATATGAATCATGCTGTTATTTTGGGTGCTGGATCTTCTACACGTATGGAGAAGCCTATTAATAAGTTATTACTGTTGCTTGGATCGAAAACGGTATTGGAATCGAGCATTGCTCCGTTTATTGAATCGTCTTTTGTTGATACACTTACTGTGGTTGTTAGTGCATCTGATAAGGGGTATATTGAGAAATTAATTTCTAAGAATGAATACTCTAAACCGATTTCTGTTATTTTGGGTGGCGAGGAGCGGCAGGACAGTGTATATGCTGCGTTGAAGCAGTTAAAAGCTGAACCTGAGGATGTCGTGGTGATTCATAATGGGGCTAATCCTTTGGTGGATAAGGACGTTATTGAAAAGGTGATTGCTGGTGCTTTGAAATATGGTGGAGCTGCTGCTGCGTTTCGGAGTAGAGATACGATTAAGGAGGTCACTGATGAGATGATTGTTGTTAGTACCTTACCGCGATCTAATCTTTGGCAGATGCAGACTCCTCAGGCGGGGCGATATGATTTGTTGATTAAGGCTTTTGTAAAAGCTACTAATGATGAATTTTATGGTACGGATGATGTGCAGTTACTTGAACGAATGGGAGAGCAGGTGAAGATTGTTGAATGTAGTCCGGAGAATTTTAAGATTACTACTACTTCTGATTTGGAGAGGGCTCGAAGATTGGTAACTGCTGAGCGAGTTGGATTGGGACAGGATTCGCATCGTTTTACAACATCGGGAAAGAAATTGATGTTGGGTGGGGTGGAGGTTCCCGGTGCGGGGTTAGAGGGGAATTCTGATGCAGATGTTATTTTACACTCGTTGTTTAATGCTTTATCGACTGCTATTGGTGGGAAGAGTTTAGGTTTTTACGCTGACCCTATGTGTGAGCAGGGAATCCTGGACAGTGCAGTCTATTTGAAGGTTGCTTTGGAGATGGTTAAAGAAAAGGGTTTTTTAGTTTCTAATATCGCTTTGATGATTGAATGTAAAACTCCTCGGTTGGAAAAGTATGAGGAATTGATTAAGGTTCAGGTTGCATCGCTTTGTTCTCTAGAGGTTGATGTTATTGGTTTGGCGGTGACTTCTGGAGAGGAAGGTACGGATTGGGGTCGCGGTTTGGGTATGCAATGCCATAGTATGGTGTTGTTGAAGAAGGTTGACTAGTTCGGAGGAGCAAATAGTCTTCCTGTTATTGATTGAGGAAGTTCTATTCCCCTCATAGTTGGTTTTGTATATTGTGGGACTATTGACCGAGATCCCAAAAATCCAAGATATCTGTCCACAAACTCTTGTGTCGGTCCCCTATATCTATCTAGTATTTCGTTGGGATTCACATTTACTGCCTTTCCTGCTATATTTTCAATATCTGTGATGCCTGTAACTAATTTTCCATCTTCCAGTTTTAGTACTACTGAAAATCCTGAATTGCCTGTTGCAAGTTCTAATCCTAGTCGGCGCCCCACATCGTATGCGTATTCCTTGTCCTTCTCAACTTGTTTGTAGGCAGCTCTCTGAAGATGTTGAGGTACAATGGCTACCTCCTTGATATTTCCATAAAAGGAATTTATTTTAAATTCTTGAGATACTAGTTTAGCTATATATCGTCCTGTTGAAAAAGAGTTTACTCTTCCATGCTGAATATTTCCGGATGCGTCCGTTTTCGGAAGATTTCCCTGTCCCCCTAGTAGTTGTTCTATTTTTTGCTTGATATCAGTTCCGCCTTCTAGGTTATCTAGCTGATCAAGGGTAGTTTGTAAGTGGGAAGCGTTTTGCAAGCGGTACTCTGCATCTAATTCGGCCAGACTCTTTGCGGTTGCAGCATCATCGATATCCTCTTGCACTACGATAACTGCTTTTCCTTGCTTGCGCAATACCTCTTCCAAACAACTAAAAAATACCTCTTTATCAAGTGGAGTTTCCTTGCTGATGATTATGTGAGGTGGTCGGGTGGGGTCTAGGTAGCCTGCTGAATCAATTTTTGCGATTCCTGTTCCTTGCGTTAGCTTTCCTGATTTTCTACCCATCACCTGATAAATCATAACTGGACAGGTCCGATACTCTCCAGGTATAATCGAACCGTCTAGACCCATTACATTCCCTTTAACTCCATAGGATGAAAAATCGGAGAAGGTGTTGATTATTGCATATGCGTTGAAAATTAGTGTAGTTAATGCGCCTGGAGACAGTTCTGTTACTGGCAGGTCATCATCTACCGTTTTTATTCCGTGGCCTCCTCGTAATGATTTATCTCTCTTGAGCAGATGACTAATTACCTCTGAAGTATCATTACCTCCAAACCCTGCAATCGCAGGATTTCCTAATTCTTTTAACACATGTGCCATGTGGTCGAGCGCTTTCTCGAAATAGGGTTCCTTGGGTCCAAATCTTGAGGTTCCAAGACTAGATCCTGGTCCGCTCTTCTGGAAATCGTCTGAGCGATCGTGCATGAGCGTTACAATGTTACCGGGTACGTTGGCATACAGTACTCCTTCGAGTCCGTTTCGTGATCCGATAACCTCTACTGTTCTTTGTTGATTTAATAGAAGATATTCTATTGCGCTGAGTAGACCTCCGATTGAACAATCGATAACTGGGGTTGGACCTCCAGATTGAAAGGTAAGAATTTTATTTACTTGATCTCCTATTCTACTCTTGAAAGCGTATTTATTTATAAGTAATTGTATACTCCCCTATATGTTGATGAAATTACAAGCTCACGCCAAGGTAAATCTTACTTTAGATATTCTAGGAAAGCGAGATGATGGCTTTCATTCATTGAAGAGTGTTATGCAGGAGATATCTTTACATGATGAGATTAGTTTGGAGGAGATTTCTGAGGATGCTATTGAGATTCGTTGTAGCGATACTGCTTTAGAGAATGAGGATAATATCTGTTGGAAAGCTGCCGCCTTGATTAAAAGAGTATTTATGATTACTCGAGGTGTTCGTATTTCTTTAACGAAGCATATTCCTGCGCAGGCTGGTTTGGGAGGAGGTTCTAGTGATGCTGCTGCGGTGTTGAAGGGGTTGAATTCACTTTGGAAATTGAAGCTGGATGAGGATGGTTTGATGAAGCTAGCTTGCGAATTAGGTTCAGATGTTGCTTTCTTTATTGTTGGAGGTACTTGTTTAGTATCAGGTCGAGGGGAGGTTGTTTGGAAGATTGAGGCTCCTTCCTTTTATTATGTGATTGTTGTTCCTTCGGTTAGTGTTTCTACAAAGGATGCTTACTCTGCAGTGGATTTGTTGAAAGTTGGTAAGAACAAGGCTAGTGAGGCGTTTGTGAAAGAGTTTTCTAGTTCTTGCATTTACAATGATTTTGAGGAGAGTGTCTTTAGAAAGCATCCTGAACTCGGACAGATTAAAGTAAGATTATTGGAGGCTGGAGCGAAGGCTGCGTTCTTGGCTGGAAGTGGAAGTTGTGTTGTTGGGATCATAGACGAGAGGAGTAAGAAATTGGTTCAAGAATATTTAAAAAATGAGAAATTGATATTTGCTTATTCTGCAAACATTCCTGCGGAATCACGGTTGTAGTTCCACTCGGACTTTAATTCGCCAGTTCTTTTGTAGTAATCGGTTAATCTTCTGATTTTTGATTCGGTAAGTGTTAGTCCTCGTTTTGCGGTCTGGTCTTGTTTGTTGTTCTCGATGTGTTTTAGTAATTCGATTGTGCGTCTGATTAAGGAGAGGATATCTTCTGGGACTTTTTGTAGAATTTCTTTCTCAGCCATGAACTGTTTGATAGATTTCTTTAGCATGACTTTAGCGCTTGGGATTCCGTAGGTGTCTCTTAGAACAAGGCCGATACTTGCTGGGTTTTTGCCTTCTTTAGCCATCTTTGTGATAATCATCTCAACTTCCTTAGGCTTATAGGTTACCCAGGTTGTTTTCTTAGGAACAGATGGTTTAGTAGAACCAGATTTACCTTTCTTACGTGAATACATTCGTGCCATGTATTGTTATGGATTTGAGAGCTATTTATAAAGCTTTTGTTGGGTTGTATGTGCATAGCATAGTCACTAGCGTTCGTAGGCTGCTAAAGCAACCATCTTCGAAATTCTCGAAACT
>JAQBWB010000058.1 GCA_027623355.1 Nanobdellota archaeon
GCCTTAATATCCTAGAAGCAAGATTTCGAAGCTGGTAATCCGAACGAAGTGAGACTTTCTACAGGGCCGATTGAGTAGCACAATGGTCAAGACTCAAATCTTGTAAGGTTGTGATTTAGGAAAAAGAGAGAAACATCTCTAGAGATAGCAAGTTGAGAAAGCACCATAAAACTCAGAATGCACTAAATCCTAACGCCAAGAGAACTTCTCTCAACTAAAGAACTACCAATACCAGCACCAACCGAGAACGACTGTCCGCTCATAACTGAAGATAACATATCCAATAATGTTTTCTCACGAGCGTATTCATGCAATGTACCATTCATTCCAATCTCACCCTCAAGATAAGAAAGTGCCTCAGCCTTTCCACCTAACGTATCAACTAATCCTTTCGAATACGCATCACTTCCCACAAAAAACATGCCCGTAGCCATCTTTGCTACCGAAACACGGCTTAAATTCCTATTTTCGGCAATAGTATCTATAAAGAAGTCATGCACGATATCAAGCTGCCGCTGCAAAAGAATCTTCTCCTCGCGTGTCATGTCCCGTAACGGACTGCCGATATCCTTATATTTGCCTGCAACCAAACGCTGATAGCTAATATTATAGTCCGATAACAACCCAGAAAACTGCAAATAAGAGGCAGTTACCCCTATACTTCCAACAATCGACATCCTACTTGAAACAATATGGTCCGTGCTAGAAGCTATCCAATAAGCACCGCTCGTCCCAATATCTCTAATCCACGAGACCGTAGGCTTACCTGCCTGCTCAATTGCAAAGGCAACCTCTTCAGCAGCTACAGCCGAACCGCCAGGACTATTAATCTCCAACAAGATACCTTTAATGGAATCGTCGCTAGCAGCATCATCTATAAATGAAACTATCTCAGACGAGGAGGTAATATCCATTGAAAACGAACTAGCATCTTCCGTTAAAATAACCCCCTTCACAGCAATTACTGCAATATTGCCATTGTTAAGATGTTCCCCCCGTAAAAAAGAAAAGGAGTTAGCAACCAACATACTCCCTAAGGTTAAGAAGACAATAATCCATAACATAGATCGGAGTGTATTTCTTTGTGGCACAATTTTCTTACTGGAGGGCATGAAATTCCACCGTCCGTGTTTTACTCACCATCTCAGAAAGGCGCCGATGACTACGAGAAAAAACCAAAAAAAGAGGGTCTGCAATCCACAATAAGAAGAAGGGAAAGACCGGCAACACAAAAAGGTTACGAAGTAATGATTGCCACAAGCTCATCTTAGGAGTATCGCTCATCACCGCGATCCGAAGCAATGCCTTACCGGGTGTCGTACTAAACTGATAATCCATCAATGTAAAATAAGCCAATACAAAAAGCGACATCACAAAAGTTAACATCACTAAAGCCTCCTGCAAACTAGGGTGTGTAGAAAGATAAGTATAGGCCACACTCAACGATTCAAATGCAGGCAACGTCCGCTGTAATGCACTTCGAAAAGGATATAAGACGGTAAAATTCAATATCAAGATATCTAAGAACAATGCAGCCATGCGTTTCCACAATAAAGCAGGTCCAGCGAACATACGCTGACCAGGTAAATTAAGACCTTGATGTGCAACCATAAAAAAATGGGTATTGGGGCATTATAAAAAGGTTGGGGTTACTGAGGCTCAGTAGAAAGTCCTGGTTACCGGCTTTAAGTCGAAATCCTCATGATACAAAATTAGGCTGACAAAGGGGTTGCTCCATACGGGAAATGTCAGCCTTAATATTTTAGAAGCAAGATTTCGAAGCTGGTAATCCGAACGAAGTGAGACTTTCTACTGAGCCGGTTACTGACTTTGGTGCAGACGCCCCTCCCGAAAAATAGTTCTACACAAAAAAAAGTAAAAGTAAAAGTAAATCATTCTGAAAAAAAAATATTCCGAATGTAGAGCATCAAAAAGCAAAAAACTAATTATTTTTTTTAACGTTTTAAATTTATTTTTACCGACGGAAAAAACACTAAAAAAACACTAAAAACAAAACATTTATATATGACTAACTCTAAATTGAAAAAATAAGACCAATCATCAGTCATCTTGAAATAAATAATGGTTAACAAAAAAGTTTGGGAAAAAGTAATTTTGCTATTTTGCTATCTCTAGCGAGCATTTTATTTCTAACATTTGTTTTTGCAATGAATCCCATCAGATCCCTAACCCCGCTTACCTATACCAACGTATCCGGAACCATTCAATTAAATGCCTCTATTGATCTAACAAGTAACGCAACAAACATGACCTGGCGGTTTATCAATTCTTCAGGCAATATCACCTTCAACGTTACTTTTGGGACATCGAACGGATCAACTGGAACACTCAACGCAACCCGATTCAACACAACATTCGGTACTACTCAAATTCCAGATGGTAAATACAATATTAGTATGACTGCCATTAACGTCACAGGTACAAGTGTAATCAACACTTCAGTTGTCAACATCACCATTGACAATACTCCTCCCAATGTAAGCTTCAGAAGTCCAGCATCAACAGAAAACTTCTCAAGGGGCTACCGTTCAAGTATCAATATAAACGTAACAGCAAACGATTCAACTACAGTAGTTAATTCGGTTACCTTCAACGTATCAAACGGAAGCAATTCATTCATCCTAGTAGGAATAAAATCAGGTGGAGGATACAACGTAACACTTAATACCTCTACGATGGTGGAAGGTAATGTCACCATCGTCGCAATCGCTAACGATAGTTTGAACAATCAGAATAAATCAGGAAATGTAACGATCATGATTGACAACAGTGGACCTATCCTAACCTCAGTCAACAATCCGAACAAAAAAATTAATCCTATAGATAACGGAAACTTCTCCCCCTCCCTTGCCAACGCAACACTACTATTCAATCTTACACTACGAGATTCACTTACCATAATAAACACCGTAAGACTGAACATAACAAACGGAACAAACCACACCGTAGTCGTCGCATCCATCAATCCAGGCACAAACTTCTGGAATGCAACTCTCAATGGCTCGGGATTACTAGAGGGAAACCACACCGTCCACATACTAATGAATGATAGCCTAGGGAATATTAACCATACCAATAACTTCACCTTCACCGTAGACCGGACAGGACCAACCGTAGGGATAGAAACAGCATCCAACAAAATAGAAACAATCACTCTCAGCCCAACAATCAGTTTCAACTTCACCGATAACTTCTTCGGAAGAGCAAACTGTACAATCTCTGTAGGGGGAAGCGTAAAACAACAGGCATACTCCCTTAACGGAACACCTACAAGCGTTTCACTAGGTGCACTAACTAATGATGTCACTCACACATATAACATCAGCTGTGCCGATGGATCAGGAAACAGTGGAGCAAAAGGATCAACCATTCAAATGGCTGTCGTAGTAGCCGCAGCAGCATCCTCTTCAGGAGGATCTGGCGGCGGCGGCGGATCATCAGCATGGGCATCCAAGGGAGTAAAAGGTCAATATTACAGAAAAGGATGGTCATCCCTAGGAACAGGAGCACAATCATTTACCACAAGCGATAATGCTCTGGGAATAACCAAAATTTCATTTGATGTTTCCAAGTCAATGAGAAATGTCTACATGCTGGTTAAGCAAGAAGCAGAAATCCCTGGAAAATTCAACGGGCCCATCTATAAATACATCCAAATTTCGCCCTCTGGAAGTTTCGATCAAACATTAATATCTAGTGCAACTATTGACTTTGTTGTAGAAAAAAGCTGGTTAGCAGCTAACAAGGTTACAAGCAGCGAAGTAAGCCTATACAGAATAAACAACGGCAACTTCGACAAACTTTCAACCACCGTTGGAACAGAAAAAGGTGACATGATCACTTTCAGTGCATCAACCCCTGGATTCAGCTACTTCATCATTGGTAAAGAAGTGAAAAAAATAGTTGCAGAGGACCCTGTAGTAGTAGAGGAACCTTCAGCACCTACTCTAGAAGCGCCAGCAGCTCCAGCAGCTCCAGAGTCTCCTTCAGCAACCGGGAACGCAGTCTCAGAAAGCTCATCATCATCAACACCTGTAGCAGCCATCCTAGCAATCATCGCAGTCCTGGCTATCGTAGGAGTAGTTATTTCTAAGAAGAAAAAGGAGTAAGTAAAGAGAAGCAAACTTATATAAACAAATACGAGATAGTGATAACTAGATGAGTAAAAAGAAGGAAGAAGCAGAACGGCAAGACAAAGTCCAGCAGGAAATTACGCGAATAAAACTACCTAGAGCTCCACAAACGTTTGGATTATTAGAAATGCGTCTAGGAGCCTCTCGTGTCCGTGCAAGATGTTTTGACGGCAAGGCCAGAATCTGTAGAATTCCCGGAAGATTAAAAAGAAAATTATGGGTACGTCCAGGAGATCTCATCATCGTTGAACCATGGGAATTTGGTGGTGACGATAAAGGAGATGTTCTTTTTAAATATTCAAAAGCCCAAATAGAACACCTCAGAAGAAAAGGGTACCTCAAACAACTAGACGATTTCGAAGAATTCTAGAAAAGATAATCTTGATTAATTAATTTACCAATCTCTTTCATAATAAGGCTAGTTACCGTTTCAAGCGAAGCAGAATCATCCTTTTTATCATAATATTCAGAGAATTCCATGGGCTTTCCTACGGAGATTCTCAACTTCTTATTCAATCGAGGTATTAATCTTGATTTAGACCAAACATAGAGCGAACCTTCAATACCTACCGGGATTACTGGTACACGGGCATGAAGAATGAGTCTTGCTACGCCAGTTTTGCCTTTTCGTAATAAGGGACTATTATTAGGAATTCCCTCGGGAAAAATACCTACCACGTTCCCACGATCAATCTGCGTTATCGCTGAACGTATAAATGCTCCTCGAATTTCTTTTTGGAGTTTAATCGATCCAAAAAACTCACTAAAAACTCCCAAAATCATGAACTCAAACAAGAAAAACATCGCAGAGATAAAATAGAGCCTCCTTTTTTTGAAGTTCTTAGTAACACTCATTCCTAACCACACAGGGTCCATAAAGCTGTTATGATTAGATGCTAGTATGAATGGGCCATCCTCCGGAATGTTTTCTAATCCTCTCAACTCTTCTATAGGAAAAGAGAAAAGGAGTTTAGCCAAGCCACCAATAGGGTATACCATAGTAGTTACCTAGAACGTCTAAGTGCCTCCTGACTCAACACAGCATCAGCAAGCACATTAGCCATCATCGCCTCAACAATAGGTACGGCTCTAATCGCCACACACGGATCATGTCTTCCAAACACTCGAACCGTAGTGTTCTTGCCACTCGTTGTAACGGTATCCTGCTCCTGAGTGATAGAACTAGTGGGCTTAAACGCAACTCTTGCAACAATAGCCATCCCTGTAGAAATACCTCCAAGAATGCCTCCTGCATGATTCGTTGTAGTAATTATCTTTCCGCCTTTCTTCAAAAATACATCGTTATGTTCACTTCCTCTCATCCGAGCAGCCTCAAAACCAGAGCCAATTTCCACGCCCTTAGCCGCATTAATGCTCATAAACGCCTTTGCCAAGTCCGCATCTAATTTATCAAAAACCGGATCACCTAACCCTGACGGAACGTTGCGAGCAACAACCTCAATAATGCCGCCAACAGAATCTCCCTCCCGACGAGCTTTTTCAATAGCAGCCACCATATTCTCAGCAGCCTTTTTATCCCCACAATTCACCATGTTCTTAGATATCTCCTTTTCATTGAATACAGAAGCACGAATACCAGCAATCTCTACAACTGATGCAACAATCTTGATCTTATACTTAGCAATAATCTTTCGAGCAATAACACCAGCCGCAACCCAATTTGCTGTTTCCCTTGCCGATTGTCTGCCACCACCACGGTGATCACGTATACCATACTTCTCCAGGTAGGTAAAATCGGCATGTCCCGGACGAAAGAGATCTTTCAAATAATCATACGACTTTGAATGTGCATCCTTGTTGCGAATCAACATCGCAATAGGCATTCCTGTAGTCTTACCCTCAAAAATCCCGCTTAAAATCTCCACAGTATCACTCTCTTTGCGCGGACTCGTCAACTTCTGACCTGGTTTGCGTCTATCGAGCTGAGCCTGAATATCCTTTTGCGAAATCTCCAAACCAGGGGTAACCCCATCTACAACAACCCCTAATGCAGGGCCGTGAGACTCACCAAAAGTAGTAATTTTAAAATGTGTTCCTAAACTATTACTCATGTAGCTGCTCCACAATCCTATCTACAATGATGGCCTTAGGCTCGTTAGTAATGCCTATCCGATGATGTGCTAGCTCAGTATAAATACCTTCCCTCTCCTTGTATAACGCTTTAAAACTAGCTTCAGGGTTCTTTTTATCATAAATCGCAGCCAAACTATTCTGCATACTCCGTTCTAACAACAAGGTCTTGTCCACATCCAAATAAACCACTGTACCTATTTTCTTAATAATTCCCCTATTCCGCTCATCCATAACCGCACCGCCGCCTGTAGAAACAACCATCCCTTTCCCGGTAGCTACACCTACCAATGCCTCATGCTCAAGCTGCCTAAAATAATGCTCTCCATGTGATTTGAAAATAGATCTCACAGAATGGTTTTGCGAAGTCTTCTGAGCATAAAGTAACTCAATCATCTCATCAATATCCACAAACGTTTTCTTAAGGCGCCCAGCCAACAGTTTACCAATAACTGTCTTTCCAGACCCCTTAAAACCAATGAGTACAATGTTCTTATCCATTACAATATTAATCCCAAGATAACATTTAAACCTTGTGATTTAGAAGTTGGGCAATGCCGACGCCAAGAGAGGTAAAGGGGATTCCACCGAAAGCACATAGGTGCGCCGTGCCTAGGCATTGCCAATAAGTAGCAAACTTAAAAAACCAGTTCAATAACCCATTCTCATGCCCATCCAAAAAGTCATTCTTGTAGGTCCTCGTGGATTTTGCGCAGGTGTAGACCGAGCCATCAAAGTAGTTGAAGAATGCCTAGAACTTTTTGGTAAACCCGTCTATGTAAAACACCAAATCGTCCACAACAAGTATGTTGTAGAAGCGCTCGAGAGGAAAGGCGCGATCACGGTGGAGGATATCGATGAAATCCCAGATAACGCAGTAGCAATATTTTCTGCCCACGGCTCCCCACCAGAACAGTACGAACAAGCAAAAAAGAAAAATCTAAAATTAATCGATGCAACCTGTCCGCTTGTTACAAAAGTACACTTCGAAGTTCATAGATTCGCAAAACAGGGCTACAAAGTAATCTATATCGGCCATCATGGACACGTCGAAGGCATTGGAGTCATGGGCGAACTACCCAACGACATCCCGCTAGTAGAAACCGTAG
>JAQBWB010000059.1 GCA_027623355.1 Nanobdellota archaeon
GCGACCCCTCGCAACGCACCTGCTTTTGAAAGGTGAAAGAATTTCGACCTTAGGATGCTATACACATACGTTCTCAGAATTAGAGTTATTTGATGGAGATGCCGTGTTCAGCTTTTGCAATTTCTTTTGCGAATTTGAGTAGGTGTTTCCTTTCGGCGTAGATGGTATAGATGATGTCGTTTCTCTTTACTTTGTCGTTTTTATGGTGATAGAGATAGATTCCTGCTCCTTTGTCACGTGGAGCTCCTGCCACGCGAGCTATTTTGGAGATTGCATCATTGCTAATTGAGGTGATTTTTCCGGACTTGGTTGCTTTTTGGTCGAAGGTAAATTTTCCTACTTTGATTTTTTCTGGATTAGTAATAAGAGCTCCTTGCGCTTTGATGATTTCTATCATTTTTTTGTAGGCTTCTCCGGAATCTATTAATTCTCGTGCCATTTTTTGACCGTTTTTTGTTACCTTTGCCATTTCTAACATTTTTCCTGCTAACATGATGGATTTCTTTTTGAGATCGTTTGGTGCTTTTTTATCATTAAGCAGGACATAGAGGACGTCTTTTGCTTCTAATGCTGGGCCGATTCCATGTCCGATGGGTTGAGTGCCATCAGTTAATACGACCTGGGTTTTCATCCCTAGGTGGCGTGTTATTTCTATGAAATCTTTTTTTAGGATATTTGCTTTTTTGGTGGTTGGTATTTTAGAACCAGGACCGCAGGGAATATCTATTAGTAAATGTGTTGCGGAGACGGATGCTTTTTTTGCAATAATGGATGCTAGGAGTTGGGATTTAGCATCTATCGATAATGTTTTTTCTACATGGATGATTTTATCGTCTGCAGGTGCAAGATTAAGGGCCCCTCCCCAGATAATTACTCCCTTTGTTTTTTTGATGGTTTTTTTAACTTGTTTAAGATCGAGACAGACGTTCGCTAGGACTTCCATGGTATCTGCTGTGCCTGCAGGGGAAGTGATGGACCTGCTAGAGGTTTTTGGAATGGTTAATCCTGCAGCAGCGATAATCGGGACGACTATCATAGTGGTTCTGTTTCCTGCAACTCCACCTACACAATGTTTATCCATGATGGGATATTTGTTTATCTTTAGAATGTCTCCATGAGAGGTCATTTCTTGTGTTAGCCAGATAGTTTCCTGGCGACCTAGAGACCTTGCATATGCCGCAGCTACGAAAAACGCTAGCTCGGTGCTATCGAGCTTATTATTAACGATATCCCAGACAATCTGATGGATTTCCTCTCGACTTAGTCTATGGCCTTCGAGTTTTTTCCTGATGAATTCTATTGAGAGTGGTTTTCTTGTCGGAGTTATCTTTACTTTTGAGCCAGGTTTAAATTTTGCTGTTTTGAATACCTCTTCAAATAATCCTAGTGTATTTTTTGGGATGCTCTTACTTGATGTAATATTGAGGAGAACGGTTTCCAACTTTTTTCCTTGTTGAATTTTTATTCTGTCTCCAGAGTGAAGGTCCATGAGGAGTGCGTCTTTAACGTTTAGCATGGCGACAAGTGGTCCACCCGTCTCCATGTTCATATCTTTTATTTTTAGTTTCATCTTTTTGTTAGTTTTCCTTCAGCATAGAGTTCACACAATATGACAAAGGTAGTTAAGATAAGCGGTCCTACGATCAATCCTATAAATCCGAACATGAGTATTCCTCCAAGCACACCCATTAGAATAATCCAGGGATGGACTTTTGCTTGTGAACCTATGATTTTTGGACGTAAGATATTGTCTATACCGCTGATAATGAATATTCCGTAAAGTAATAGGGCTATAGCAGCTACGATTGTTCCTGTTTCATTATTGATGATTCCATCCATAAGTTTGAGGAGTCCGGCAGGCACCCAGATGATAGGTGTTCCAATGAGGGGGAAGAGTGCTAGGAATCCCATAACGATTCCCCAAGAGAGAGGCGAAGAGATCCCAAATATTAAAAATCCAATTGCTCCTAATGAGCCCTGGATGATTGCTACAATGATATAGCCATAGACTACTGCGAAAGTAGTTTTTGTTATTTTTTTGTAGAGTTTTTGTTTAACACCTGCTTTTAGAGGTATTAGTTTTTGCGCTAACCTCACAACATGATGGCCCTCTTTTAGTGCATAGTACATGGTAAATAACATGAAGAACATACTCAGCAGAAATTTAGGTATGGAAAGTACGATATTAGATATGTTGTCAAGGATGTAGCTGGTGAATTTTTCGATGGAGGATTGTATCTGGTATTGAACTTGAGGTTCTTGAATAAAATTGTTCAGGGGCTGTACTGCCTTACAGATGGTGTTTGAGAGGTCACATTCTCCTAAGATTGCTTCAGTAGCTGCAACTTTTTGTTTAGAAAGAATATATCCTACGTAGGCTTCTTTGGTTAATGTGTTTAGGATGACTGTTGTAGGGACTAGTAGGACGATTATCAGGAGTATACAGGTAATTAATGCTGCAGGAGTTTTTCTCTTGAGTTTGTTTCGTATCCATCTATAGATAGGATAGCAGATGTAGGCTAGGATGATTCCCCCTAGGATAGCTGCGATGAAGGGGCGGATAATGAGGAATGCTATTACTGTAAGTACCAAGGCTATGACTAGGAATGCATATTTTTCGAATTCGTCTTGGCGTACTGCAGACATACCTCTTTTTTGACTTGAGGATATATAAATTGTTTGGTTTAATTTTACTCAAAAGTCGCTTGGGTTCAAAGCCCCGCTCTTCAGAGCGACTTTTGAGTCTAAAATTCCGAATGGTAAAGCCCCGCCCTTTAGGGCGGGGATAATTCGGAATTTTTTTACAGAAAGGTTTAAATAACGATTTCTGGTCTCAATTAATACGCGAGGGTAACAAAGCGGTCAAATGTGTGGGACTTAAGTGCAGAGCATATCTGTGAAGTCATCCCATGGCTTAGTGCCTTCGGGGGTTCGATTCCCTTCCCTCGCATCTTTTCCATTATATTTATAAATCAAAAGTAAATCTTAGATTCTTATGCCTGCGTAGCTATCCTTTGCAAAGGATAGGACCTAAAGACGCTAAATACTCTTGCTTCGCAAGTGTACAAACACAAACAACCATTTATGCCTCCGTAGCATAGTAGCTATTGCGTTACCTTGGTAAGGTAAAGGTCACGAGTGCAACTCTCGTCGGAGGCTTTCGGGCCTGTGGTCTAGCGGCTATGACGCCACCTCGACATGGTGGATATCATGGGTTCAATTCCCTTCAGGCCCATTTATACTGAAGTTTAGGAAATGTTTTATTTCCTTTATCTTCAGTTCTTATTCTTGCAATTTGCAGGTGTTGAAATAGTCTTTTAAAACTGCATAGAGTTCGTTGACGCGATGCTCGACAAGGTCGTCATCTTTGCGATCATAGTGTTTAAACAAGAAATAGTCGATGAAAGTTCTCATTGTATAGTACCAAGGATTGTTTTCCCAGGAGGAGTGGTGGTGGGACTCTAGGAATCCGTCTAAAATGATGAGGAGATTTGCGAAATCTACCGATCTACTGGTTTTTCCCTTTTTTATCTTTGCTTTCTTTAGATTCTGAATGAGGATGCGCACTTTTACGATGCTCTTTGCTTTTTCATTTAGAGAATCATATATTTCTAGAGCGTATTCAATATTTTTGCCTTCCTCATGAACGTGTTCGCGTTTCATTTTTATTTCGCGATACTTTCCTGTTTGGGTTATCCAATCTTCAATAATTTCGTAGAGCTCTTTAAGATTGAATGGGCCATTATAGGCAAGCTTCTTGCCGGTGACAATAATCTTTTTTTCACTCATTCTGAGGGTGTTGTGTTTTCTATTCTCTCGGTTCCTGTAATATTTAGGAATTTTTCGATATGTTTGTAGAGATCGTGGGTGTAGGTAGCACAGAGATTATCAAAGCGTTCTGTATAGGCATGATAGAAATATTTTTCATACATTTTTCTGATGAAGAGTAATACGGGGTGATCGTCCCATTTATTTTCAGAGTCATGCATAATCTGTCCATCAAGGAAAATTCTCACTCTTCCTTTTAGGCGCTTTACTTTTTTCTTTCCTTCTGTAACGGTTACGGTTTGGAGGTGTTCTCCTGACAGTCGGATTTTGAAGTAGAAGATGGTGTAGTCGGTGAATCTTTTGGAGTAGTTTTGTAGATATTCGAGATGTTTGCCTGTTTCGGTTTCATCCTCTCTGTTTGTTAGTTCATTTTGTTCACAGTCACGGTCTAACGCCCATTGGGACATTATTTTAAAGAGTCCTTTAAGGTCAAGAATCCCATCGTAGTCAATCTTCAAATGATCAACAATGAATCGTGTATCTGCCATCAAAATTTCCTATGCATTCCTGAAAAGTGTTGGAATTCAAATTCGTCTGATTCCATTTGCAACCTATTTTTTATCATTGCATGGAGTTCGTAGAGTTCGTATTTTAATTTTGTTTCGTATCCCATTACAATGTTATCTTTTATTACATATTTGAAGAGGAATTTTTTAAGTTCTTCATAGAGGGATGATCCGCTAAATCTTTTTTCCCAATCTGATTCGATTCCTCCCTTTAATTGGATCCAGATGCGTCCTTTGGTGAAGGTTTTCTTTTTGTTTTGTTTATCTAACACTTCGACATCGTGGGCGTCATAGGTATGGATGTATATTTCGTAGGAAAATTTTAGGAAATCTGTTTCTTCTTTTTCTGCTTCCCAGGTGTATTGACGTTCTGCTCCAAAGGGAGAGGGACGTTTATGTTTGTAGATGCGCTCATGTAATCGGTATTTTCTTTCTCTAAAGAAGTTTGCCATTGATTCATAGAGATCCTGCATGTCCCAGACGCCCTTTTTTCGAATGTAGATAGGACCTTCTCCATATTCTCCTTGTACTGACTCGCGCATAGCTCTACATTCGGGAAGAAGGTATATAAAAGTTGTGTTCTCAAGCAAATCTGCGTTGGTTTCTTTAGAATATGTTTAGAAATTAACAAGAACTTCTACATCTTTACCGAAGATTTCTTTGAGGCTTTCAAAGACGCGTTCTTTGATGAAGACTTTTGGAGGGATATTTGCAGATGCTAGGTGTTTTTCAAACTCTTCGATGGTTGTTCTTTTGGTTTTGGTGATTCCGCCATCTGCATCTAGTGTTGCTTTAGAGATTTCTTTGTCCTCTTTGTCGATATCATGGATGATGAAGGCGATGTCTCCAAGTAATAGGACTTCACCATAGCGTTCTCCATGTTTTACACGGATTTTTGCCCTGTCTAATTCACGTCCCCGCTTGCGCTGCATGTATTCAACTAGGAATTTGATGAAGGTGCCTGCCTCTTTCTTTAAGACGGAGGCTTCTTGCTTGGTGAGTTTCTTTTCATCATAGTCTTTCTTTGCTTTAAGAAGATCATTTAGTGTTCTAAGATACTTTGCAGGTATTTTTCCTTGAGCTATGAGTTCGTCTTCGAAAAGTTTGACAATTTCTTCATCTGCTGCTCTTTCGATGCCTTCTAATTTTAGGACGTCTCTAATGATTGTTACTACATTGTCCCAGATTGCTATAACGTCTTTGCCTTCTTTGATTTTTTCGATTTGTGTAAAGAGTTTGTTGATTCTTTTGAGGTATTTTTGAGCTGCATCTAGTAATTCATCTATTTCCTTGCCGGTAAGTCCTTTTTTAGTACCGTGTTCGATATCTTTTCTGATACCTATGACTTTTTCAAGCGTATGGATGTATTTTTCTTCAAGGAGCTTTTCTTTTTTGACGAAAATGTCCTTCATTAATTCTGCTGTTTCTCTTGGTGAGGGTGGCGGTACGCCATGAAGCATTAATGCAGCTTGGGATGGGGTTAAAATTGCGTAATAGATGTCTTCCATACCGATGTTTTTTAGTTCGTTCTGGACACGCTTAATCATTTGCTCTCCAGAGGCCATAAACATATCTATGGCTTCGGTTGAAGGTTTGATTTTACCCATTCTGAGTAATTGTTTCCAGGGCATGAAGATGCCTCGATCGTAAAAGGGTACTCCATCTCTTAAGAGTGTGAAAATGATGGGATTTGCTTCTTTTAGTGAATCCCAGAAGTCGGTTAGAATGTAGACCTGGATGTTTAGTTTGTTCTTTACTCCCGTCATCTCTCCTGCTTCGATACCCATGCCGATGATGATTGCACGTAATTTGTCCTTCAATTCGGCTCTAGTCATTCGTTTGACATCGGTGTCGTCAATAACGATCCAGACATCAATATCGGATGATTTTGTTGCACGTCCTTGAATAAGAGATCCTGCAAGAACGTAACTTACAATGTATTTCTCGAACTTCTTGATGACCATGTTTTTGTGGAGCTCTGCTATTTTTATTGCCTGAAGCATTCCTTTATCGAAAATGGGTGCTGACATTGCTACTAGTTGAAGAATTTCATATTTTTGATCGTAACAGTTTTGCCATAATTCAGATAGGATGATGATTTCTACGAAGAGATTTTTGTCGATGTCTTGTGCTTGCTTGTCGATAATGGTGAAGAGCTTTTTCTTGAGCTCTTGTTTTGCCATCTTTTTTGAATCTGAGTCGTCAACGAGGACAAGTACATTGATTTTGTTGGGATCTGCTTTTTCGCCCTCTTTTGGTTTGGGTGGGGGCATTAATGCAATTCCCATCACATAATTATCAAATTTCTCTAGAACTTTTTTTTGAAACTTTTCTAGCTTCTTTTTTATCTCTTTGAGTTTTTCTTCTTGTTCTTTAGAAAGTTTAGGAGGTTGTTGTTGCAAACCTTGGGGGATAGCAGATGGAACTTGTTCGAATGATGTGCTTTCTTGCGAAGGCGCTTTATTTTCTGTAGGAGACTTTGATTTTTTGACCTTACTCATTGTTCTTGTATTTAGAAGTTAGTTTATAAATGTTACTTTTTGTTGTATGTGAATACCCTCTTCGAAATTCCTGAGATTATCCCTTGAAGGTGCTGCGTCCCCGGAGGGGGTCGACCCCTCGCAACGC
>JAQBWB010000060.1 GCA_027623355.1 Nanobdellota archaeon
GGATTCCCACATAAGGGTTGCACCCTTATCATCCCGCTACAAGAAAGTGGAATGGGCCCAAGGGGATTCGAACCCCCGGCCTATCGCTTAAGAGGCGATCGCTCTAACCAGGCTGAGCTATGAGCCCATAACGTTTTGAGAATGAGTATATTATTTATAAATCTATACCATCTTTAATTTGCCGGTGACTTCGTCGATCTTTTCTTCATCGTCTGGACCGATTCCTAGAGCGGTCATGGTTCCCGGTGCTACTACGGTTCGTCCTGCGTCTTGGATTATTGCGCTTTGTAGTCCTGCCTCATCTGCTAGATTTCTATATTTTAGCAGTTCTGCTTTGTTTGCTACTTTGAGGACTACTTTTTTCATTCCTTCGTTGCTCCACTCGGTTACTAGCTTTTTGTTTGATTTTAAGACTGCTGAAACTGAGGCATGGGCTGCTTGTGCTGCCATCTTTCCTTTTGGAAGTTTTAAATCTGCCCTTATTAGGATGACTTGTTTGTATTCCATAGTTGTTTTATTTGCTGATGTGTTTATTAATTTATGCAAAGGTGAGGCCCAGTAGAAAGTCTCACTTCGTTCGGATTACCAGCTTCGAAATCTTGCTTCTAGGATATTAAGGCTGACATTTCCCGTATGGAGCAACCCCTTTGTCATCCTAATTTTGTATCATGAGGATTTCGACTTAAAGCCGGTAACCAGGACTTTCTACAGGGTCCCAAAGGTGATGATGTTGTTCTTTTTTTTGATTACGTTGTCGCGAATCATCTTTTCTAGGATTTGGGTGAGGTTTTCTCGTTTGAGTTCTTCTTGTAATGTGGTCAGTGAGATAGACTTTTCTTTGAGTAGTTTTCTTACGATGATTCCCCTAATCTGTCTGTCTGAGCCTTCGAATTTGGATTGTTTGCTTAAGGATTCGATTCCTGTCTTTCTTGCAGTCTTTTCCATTGCGCCGTAATCCATTAGGGCATTGTGCCAGATGCAGGATTTATTTTTGGGTATTATTTTAAGTGCTATTTTCTTTATTTCTTCATCACTTATAGATTCTTTTAGTTTTAGTTCGTGTATGAGGACTCTTCTGATGTTGGTGTCCATTACGGGGACAGGTTTGTTGTGGGCGAACGCTAGTACTGCGTGGGCAGTATAGGGCCCTATTCCTGGAAGTTTTAGTAATTCTTCTTCAGTATCTGGTAATTTGGCGTTGTTGTTGGTTGTTACCTCTTGAGCTAGGCGTTGCAATCGTAGGATTCTAATGTTGTAGCCTAGGCCTTGCCATAACTGGAGTAGTGTTGGTTTTTTTGCTTTTGAAAGTGCTTTAAAATCTGGATACTTTTTTAGAAATCTTTCGTAGTAGGGGATTACACGATCAACTTGCGTTTGTTGGAGCATGATTTCGGAAACTAGAATTTCGTAGGGGTTTGTGGTGTGGCGCCAGGGGAGGTCGCGGCCATTTTCTTGATAGTAGGTGAGGACCTTTTTTACTATGTCAGTCATCCTTTTCCATCGCTCGCTTTAATGTTGTGAAGGCACGGCTTGTTTCGTCCTCTTGAAGAATGAAGGTTAATTCTGAAAGAGTTGAGATGATTTCTACTATATTGATGTTTTCCCAGGCAAGAGCTTTTGTGATGATGTAGAACATTCCGGGGATGGTTGTTGCCTCCACAGGAATTTTAATGGTTAGGGAGGAGAGTTTTGTTATCTTTTTTACAATGGTTTCATTTTTGAAAATCTCCTCTATGTTTTTGGTGTACTTTCTATTCGAGATGATGGTGAGTTCATATAATCCGTGTGTTACCGTTAGAAAGTCTCCTTGCAAGTAATTTACAAGATCATATAATTTTCTTACTGCGGGAGGTATGTTGGGTGATTTTAGGATGGTTATTTCGAAGAGATCAGATTTGATAGTCATATCTGATTCCTTGAGATGGAAATGATTCGTTTTGAATTTATTTTCTAGTTTCTCGGCTAATCTGCGTAAAGCCATCATGATGGCTGCATGTTTTACTTCGTATTTTAGTTCGCTTTCTATTTCTGGTTTAAGCTCATCTGCAAGCGCTGCGTAGTTAATGAGCCCCTTGGATAGCGCTTCTGCTAGGAAAGGTTTTTTTTCAATACTCTCCTGTACGAGATATGCTGCAGTTACCATGCGTGATTTTCCTTGATTTGTTATAATAATAACATCAGGTTAATAAGTGTTTTGGTATTTTGCTTGGTTATGGGATATGAACTGAATCTTGGCAATGAACAGTGGGATCCTCTGGTTTCCTCGATAGGATTTGATCTGGAGGTAGATACGCCTCTCACCGATGTTCTTGCTGGAATCAAGGACGGACTTGGAGATATTTGCCGATCCCAGGTAGTGCGTACCGATGATAGGGGAGCAGCTATGAAATTGTATCATCATCAGTATGGTGATTCTCCTAGATTCAATGTTCGTTTTTCTGGTGATTCTGAAAACATTCCTCATTATGATCCTGAAGATTATTGTTACACTCCTCTCAATGGATTAGGCGTGGAAATGCAGCAAAAATACCCTGTTTCTCAGCCAGAAAGAATTAAGTATATGTATGTAAACCAGGTGCTCCTTTCCGCTCCAGAAAAAGATTGTATGATTCCTGAGAGTAGAGCTAAAGCACTGCTGGAGCATTTAGCGAATAAGCTTGGTGTAGCTGTTAGTCTTAGCTCAGTTCGTTGCGGGTGGAATGGGTAATGGCTACTCAGTATGCTGCCGTTAGAATGAGTGATGTGCTTAGATCTACTTTAAAAGATGATTCTCTAGTTGGGCGTCTTTATAATCATCTTTCTAATCACCACCTTCTGAGGGTTTTTCTCCCTTAGATCGTCCTGGTTTTCCCGAGACCATAGCAGATATGAGTTCAGACAATCATCCGTGGTCTTCTAACTCCGCCCTCCCTAAATCACTATCTCGATCAGTAGTCTTTGTAACTAAACGACCTGGTGATGTGGATCATGTTATTCGAACGTGAAAATGGAGGGTCGGGCCGAATTCATATGACTTAGAGTATAATGATCCTACTACTCAGGTATGGGTATACTCGGGAGTTCCCATTCGGGGGACTGTCACACCAGTGACAAATGAAGTTATGGTTAGAACTGCAGAGGATCTTGGTGAATCCAGAGAAATGCGATATGGAGATATTTTCATTCTGACGCCTCGTCGAACTGAAAGAAGGCACGCCATTGGCGCTTATCTCGCTGAAGCATTGGGGAGGGATTTAGGTTCTGAGAGGTTCTGAGCTATTTTAATCGTAGGTATTGCCTTGTGCTGATCTTGCTGCAGAATGTCTTCTAACTTTTTTGGTTACCCCAGTAAAACAGAAAGGTTTATATATTTAGATTCTTAGATTTATAGTTATGTCTAGTGCATTTAGAGATGTAATTTCATTCTTCGATGAGATTGGGCTGTTTGATGTTGTTTTGCCGTTCTTGTTGGTATTTACTATTATTTTTGCCATCCTCGAAAAGACGAAGGTCTTTGGTACTGAGGAAATTGATGGTAAGAAATATACTAAGAAGAACTTGAATGCTACTGCTTCATTTGTTATTGCATTCTTTGTTATTGCATCGAGTCAATTAGTTGAGATTATTACTACGGTTTCCTCTTATACCGTGATTTTATTGATGTTATCGGTTCTGTTCTTGTTGCTCGTAGGATCTTTCATGAAGGAGAGCGATGGCGTGTTCCTTGAGGGCAGCTGGAATTACTTTTTTATGTTGTTCATGTTTATTGGCATTGTGCTGATTTTTGTTAATGCCCTTGGTTGGTGGGATGACATGTGGGGCTTCTTTAGATTTGGAACTAGTGGAGAAAGTGTAGGTGCAATCATTTTAATAGGGATTATTTTCCTTTTCGTATGGTATATCGTTAAGGGTGAGCCTCACTCAGGTGAGTCTCTTAAGGCTTCAATACCCAATAAAAAATAACTATAGAGGTGTCAAGGTATGGCTAGTAATGCATTTCAATTAGAGGAGTTCGTACGTATTTTAGATTCATGGGGGTTAACCGATGTCATGCTCCCGTTCCTGCTTATTTTTGTAGTTATTTTTGCAGTCTTACAGAAATCCAATATTTTGGGTGAAGGTAAGCGGAAATACAACCTAGTATTTGCATTGGTTGTAGGTCTGCTTGTCGTTGTTCCCCACGTTACCGGAAAATACCCTGCAGGATCGGACGTTGTTGAAATTATGAATGGTAGTTTGCCGCAGGTTGCTTTAATATCGGTTGCTATTATTATGGTCTTAATATTAATCGGCCTGTTTGGCGGAGAGGCCAAATGGATGGGCTCATACCTTTCTGGTTGGATAGCTATTTTAGCATTTATCATCGTATTGTTGATCTTTGGTGGAAGTGCAGGATGGTGGGGTAACTGGAGTTGGTTTAACAGCTTCTTTGGACAACAGACGGTGGCTATTATCGTGATGATACTCGTATTTGCGATTATTGTCTGGTGGATTACCGGAGTTGAAGGAGAGGGCGAAAAAAATAACAACTCTTTTAAGAAGATCGGCGATGCAGTAGGAGAGATGTTCGGCAAGTAACGATGGCCACGTTTTTAGACGTTTCCGGTTTGCAAGGGTTTTCAAATATCCTTGTTTTTCTTTTTATTTCTGTAGTAGTGTATGCTGCAATGGGCATGACTAAGACTATTGGTGAAAATAAGGGTATTAATATTCTGGTTGCTGTCTTATTTGGAACGTTTGTCTTGTTTTCTCCGTTAGTTACTGATTTGATTGTGGATTTAGCACCGGTAATCGCTTTAATTTTTCTGTTTGGTATCTTTGCTCAGGCAGGTATTACTTACTTGGGTGGCGATACTAACGATCAGATGCAGGGAGTGAAGATTGTTACCTATGTTATTTTGGTATTGGTTGTGGTTGTGTTTGCAACGACTAAAATACGCGATAACCTAGATATTCCTGGAGACGATGGTGTAGACAGTAAGTTTGATTCTGCTGTAGAGGTTATTTTTCACCCTAAGATTATGGGCATGATCTTTATCTTTATTATTTCTATCTTTGCAATTCTCTTGCTTGCAGGAAAACAGTATCATTTCTAGCGTTTTTTCTGTATGTGCATAGCATAGTCACTAGCGTTCGTAGGCTGCTAAAGCAACCATCTTCGAAATTCCTGAGATTATTCCTTGAAGGTGCTGCGTCCCCGGAGGGGGCGACCCCTCGCAACGCACCTGCTTGTGAAAGGTGAAAGAATTTCGACCTTAGGATGCTATGCACATACTTTTTTCTTGGTATTGATTACTTTATTTAGAACTTGATAGAGTCTGCTTTATTTAGAATTTAATGTACACTAATTAGAAGGGTCGGGGTTTTTTATTTACTGCTGATTGTTCCACGGTTCCTGAATAACGTTGTAATTTGTTTACGGAATCGGTTAATGCAGGAAGTACTTTTGAGAAGACTTTTTCCATTGCTTTGATTTCTGTACCCACATTGGTTAGATTGTCATCGTATTCTGAGATCTTTCCTATTATTCCTTTGTGGAGTGAATCGAATTGTGATTTGATATCGTCAACTTTTTGAGTAAGATGGGTAATTTTATCGGTTACGTCTTCTTTCCACTCTTCAATCTTATTGAGTTCCTTTTTTGCTTCTCTCCATTTCTCCTGGACTACGGATTCAGCGATCTCTTCTATCCTTTCGTTTCCTGCTGGTGCTGGATTAGGCATTCCTTGAGGCTGCATTCCAGGCGGAGGCATGGGCATTCCTTGCATTGCAGGATCGGGCATAGCTTGTTGCTGTTGTTGTGCGTAAGGATCCTGATAAGGGTCTTGCATTTGAGGGGGTGGTTGTGCGTACTGATAAGGCATAGCTACATCAGGAAATGGCATACCTGTGTCCTCCTGCTTTTTACCAAAAAGAGCCAATCTCTATCACCTCTTTTTTTTTCTCGTAATAACCGTATATAAACCTTTTGGAAATTTTAATTTTAGTTAGATGTTGGAGATATTTTAGGAGTTCCTGTTTTGAGCATTTCCTTCATTTTTTCCATGACTACCTCTTCGAGTTCCTTATGCGTTACAAAATTCATCGGCTCCCAGATCTCAATGTACTTTCTGAGGACTTCTACGTCTTGCGATGTTGCAAAGTTTTGTAATTCTTTCATGATTGAGAGCATACGTGATTTTAACTCTTCATTTTCTCTTCGTAGTTCGTTGATATCGGAAATGATTGTTTTTAGCTCGGTGGTGATTTTCCTATTCTTATGGAGCATGTTCTCTTCAGTTATTTTTAGTTCTGAACGAAGATTATTATGGCGCTCTTCAAGAATTCTTAATCTAGACACTGCGTTTTCGACGTCCTGAGTCATGGATTCTGCTGCAGGATTCGATGGAGGTGCTTTTGGGCTACCTCCAAAAAGTCCCTTCTTTTTCACTTCAGGCTCGTCTGGTGCTTTAAATAACTCAGGCATAGTTGTATTTGGATGTTGGCTCTTATAAACTTATGGGAGTATTAGGGAGTGGTTTACGTAAAAAAATTCCGAATTATCCCCGCCCTAAAGGGCGGGGCTTTACCATTCGGAATTTTAGACTCAAAA
>JAQBWB010000061.1 GCA_027623355.1 Nanobdellota archaeon
GACTGTTTAATGCGAGAAGCTTGCAAATCTTCTTCAGAAGAGTGATTAATTACCCTCAAACCAAAGATATTTAAAGCGTTTACCGCTTCTTGAAACAAGTAAACTACAAAAAAAACCCGCTAAAATGGCCTCAATTGACGACTATAAAGACAAAAAAGGAGAGATTAATACAGAGGATATCATGAAGATTATCCCCTATAACGACCATTTCCTTTTTATCGATAAAGTAACAACCCTAGAGAAAGATCTTATCATAGCAGAGAAGAAATTAACCGGAGAGGAAGATTTCTTTAAAGGCCACTTTGCAGAGTTTCCCATCATGCCAGGAGCCCTTATCATAGAGGGAATGGGTCAGGCAGCAACTCTCTTAGTCAGATATAATCTGGATGATCACAAAACGAAAGACGTTCTTGCCTACAAGATTAACGAAACCAAGTTTTCAGCCCCCACCTTTCCTCCCGCAACTCTTACATTCGAATTACGTTTGTTAGGAAAAGACGATAAGGGAGCACTGTTAACGGGAGTGGCTAAAGTAGATGGCAAACAAGTTGCAGAAACTCGCATCATGTTAGCAGTAGTGGACAAAAAAGAATTCAGACAAAAGGCACCATGAACAAGCCACGTTTCATCAAAGGAGTAGCAATGTCTAGGTTCAGCGCAGACGACGTTTCTACACAAGAACTAGCTCTAGAGGTAATTAACGATGCACTCAAAGATGCATCCATGTCTCCAAACGAAATCGATGCAGTAGTAGTTTCAACAGTAGATACCAAAACCAACACCGAACGACAGCGCCTCTATCCTGCCATCGTAGCCTCAATACTCAAGAGAAAAATCCCCATCATCCGTGTACCTGCTGTCTGCGGAGGAGGCGGAGCAGCCTTCTGGACAGCGCTACGGCTACAATACAACAACATCCTAGTCCTAGCAGTTGACCGAGTAGTATCCTCGAACACCTCAAAAATTACTCACGAAATCATGAGTGCAGCAGAAAATCTGTGGGAGCAAGAGGAGGGACTTATCTTTCCAGCTCAAAACGCGATCGTGGCACAACTCCACATGAACAAATACAAAACACCTAAGCAAGCACTTCACCGTATAGCCTTAAAAAATCATGAAAACGGATGTCTAAATCCCAAGGCAAGATTTTATGGGAAGAAAATAACAATGGAAGATATCGAAAAGTCTCCTATCGTTGCCTCACCCTTCAATATCTATGACTGCTCTATTTCCGTCAATGGGGGCGCAGCAGCCATCATCAGCTTCGATAAAACAGATATCGAAGTTCTAGGCTCAGGCATGGCAACCGATAATATCGCACCTTTCGAACGAGAAGATATGACTACCTGGCAAGGCACCGTTCTTGCAGGAAAAATTGCGTTCAAGGAGGCAGGAATCACTCCAGAAGATATCAATGTCGCAGAACTCCACGATGCATTCACCATAGTAGAACTCATTGCGTATGAAGACTTAGGATTTTGCAAAAAAGGAGAGGGCGCAAACTTCATCCTAGAGGGACATTCAACCTTACAAGGTAAACTACCAGTTAATCCATCAGGTGGATTAAAA
Organism: Nanobdellota archaeon; assembly: GCA_027623355.1. GTDB lineage: Archaea > Nanobdellota > Nanobdellia > Woesearchaeales > JACPBV01 > JAQBWB01. The sequence continues at coordinate 1,570 of JAQBWB010000061.1, forward strand.
GCACGTGGCCATCCAATCTCACCCACGGGAGTAGCACAAATAGTAGAGATAGTAAATCAACTTCGCCAAAAATGCGATACGAGACAAGTTAAAAATCCCGAATGGGGACTCACACACAATATCGGAGGCGCCGGTGGAACGACCACAGTACACATCTTCCACAAGGCAGAAATCTAATGGTACGCATCATACGCTGGGTTGGAGAGAAATCAGGAAAGAAATGGATATATCCCGTAGAGGAAGATATCTACACCCACGAAAAAACAAAAAAAGTAGTCAGCAAGAAAGCAAAAGTAGTAGGCTTTACAAAAGTAAACATCCCCTCCCCATTACATCCCATCATCCCGTATAATGTTTTAATCCTAGAAGATGTTCACGGACACAAGATGCCCAAAAAAGTCATGAAGGATTATGCCATGGGCGACACCTACGAAGACGCAATCTCAGATAAAGAAAACGCCTTTGCCATAGTAAAATTAAAATACGATTACGAAGAAGCTGTAGATGAAGCACTCGAACTAATCGGCGGAATCACCATTACGCCCAACCAAAAAATTCTCATCAAACCAAATCTGAGTGTTCCAGGAAACGCCTATCTCGGTACCTGCACAAATGATAAGACGCTAGATGCACTTCTAATCTATCTCCTAAAGCAAGGAGCAAAACCCGCAAACATCACCATAGCAGAGCAATCTTTTTTCCTTCCCTTTGAAAAAGCTATAGCGAAAACAGGAATCCTTGAAGTGGTAAAAAAACACAAGGTCAAACTAGTAAATATAGCAGACACCAAATTTGAAGAAAAGAAAGAACGCGAATTTACTTTCAAGATTTCTAAAATAGCACAAGATCATGACATAGTAATTAACGTTCCTGTCATCAAGACAGATATGATACTCGGGATGGATGGTGCGTTCGAGAACCTTACCCGATTCCTACATAAGGAGTCCTACGAACAACTAGCAAAAGACCCCCTAAAAGCAGTCATGGCTCTCGCAATACTACCCAAACTCCTTCCCCCATTTATCACGCTAGGAGATGCCTCCATCGGAATGCAGGGAAATGGTCCAGCACAACATGGAGAACCAGGATTCTTCAACATGATTTTCGCAGCACGCAACCCAGTAGTACATGACCGTGTCGCATCCGAAGTATTGTGTCTTTCTAAATTACCTTATGCCGAACTTGCAGGAAAAGTAGGGGTAGGAGAATTCGAACTCGACAACATAGAGGTGTTAGGAAACGAATTAGAAGCAGTGCGTCGCGATATCCTAAAACCAACCGGTTCAAGATTATTCAAAAAGAGCTAAAATGTATGTAAAAGGAGTAGGAATGACCAAGTACGGTATTCTGCGAGAGGCAACCCCGCTCCTAGCATATCAAGCATCACTACAAGCACTTAAAGATGCAGATATGACTATGAGTGATATTGATGCAATAGTCTGTTCCTCCATCGAATGGTTCTTTTCAGATGAAAGACAACGACACTTTTCTTCGGTACTCAGCTCAGTTTTTAATACCAAAGTACCCATCATCAGAACACCTACCGCCTGTTCTTCAGGCGGAGCAGCCTTCTGGACAGCCGAGCAGATGGGATTCGATAATGTGCTAGTAGTAGGATCAGATAAACTTATGGCATGCAAAACAGAGCGCGTAACTGAAGAGTTCATGATGGCTGCCGAATCAAAATACGAACAAAACGAGGGCCTCAACTTTCCGGCACAAAACGCACTCGTTGCCCAAGAGTATATGCAAAAATACCCCCAAACCAACATGGATCATCTAGCAATGATTGCACATAAGAACCATCAAAATGCCAAGGTCAATCCTCATGCAAGATTTTTTGGAAAAGAAGTAACTCTTGAAACCATCAAATCATCCCCCGTTGTAGCCTCCCCATTAAGGTTGTTCGATTGCTCCATCTCAGCAGATGGTGCAGCAGCCTGTGTGCTGACTAAAGATAAAACCGACATCAAAGTTGCCGCTTCAGACCTCTGTTCAGACTTCATGGGAACCTTTGAGCGTACCGACAACACCTCCTGGGATGCAACAACTACTATTGCAAAAAATGTATATGCCAAGGCAGGCATCACCGCAAAGGATGTAGATATAGCAGAACTCCACGATGCATTCACGATAGTAGAACTTATCGCATACGAAGATCTAGGATTCGCAAAACCTGGTCAGGCATACAAATTAATTGAGGATGGATATTTTACTAGAGATGGAAAACTCCCTGTGAATCTTTCAGGAGGCTTAAAAGCAAAAGGTCACCCTGTTGCTGCAACCGGACTCGGGCAAATCTATGAACTAGTTCAACAGCTAAGAAATCAGGCAGGCGACCGCCAGGCAAACAACCCCAAAATAGGGCTTGCACAAAATATCGGCGGGGCAGGCGCAAACATTTCAGGAACAATACTCAAAAAAGTTTCAACGTGAGGTACAAATGAAAAAAACAGCATTAATTACAGGATCCACAAGAGGCATAGGCAAGGCAATAGCCGAAAAACTAGCTGACATTGGAATGGATATTATCCTTCATGATTCAGGTCGCAACAAAGATACTGCTAAACAGCTTGTAAAAGAGATAACTGCAAAAAAAGTAAAGTGTATCTACGTACCAGCAGACATCACAAATGCCGAAGAATGTAAAAAAATGGTCGATGAAATTAAAAAAACCTTCGAGCAAGTAGATGTGCTAGTCAATAATGCAGGCATCACGCGTGACAAAACCCTAAAAAAGATGGAGCCAGAGGAATGGGAATCTGTCATCAACACAAATCTCAATTCACTCTATTATGTTACAAATAACATATTACCGCTTATACCTGACGATGGACGTATCATCAATATCTCCTCCATTGTAGCTCAAACCGGAAATTTTGGACAAACTAATTATGCCGCCGCAAAAGCAGGAATGATCGGGTTCACAAAATCATTAGCAAAAGAGTTGGGGAAGAGAAAAATAACTGTGAACGCAGTAGCACCCGGCTTCATAAAGACAGAAATGACCGATCAGATACCATTAGAACTTCTCTCAAAAGTATTAGATCTCATCCCACTTAAAGAGATGGGAAATCCAGAAGATGTCGCGGCTGCAGTAGCATTTCTCTGCTCACAGTCTGCAGGATACATCACCGGTTCAATACTGAATGTAGATGGCGGATTATCTTTCTAATCTTTCAAAAACTTTATATACGTGCCACCAAGGACAATTTCATGGTCTGGGAGGAATTTAATTGGAAAGGGGGGACGGTACTTACTGCTATACACCTTTCAAGCATAATCCTAGTCCCATGGTTTCTAGTAACGCAACTTCTACCCTCAGGAATACTACTTACTCTCTCTTTCCTCATCTGCGCCTGCAGCCTTTCAATAACAGCGGGATACCATAGACTCTATTCTCACAAATCATACAAAACTCACCCTATCATCGAAACAATCATCCTTTTTCTAGGATCCCTCTCAGTCCAGGGCAGTGCTCTGGAATGGTCAGACAATCACAGGGCACATCACCGATATGTTGATACAGAAAAAGATCCCTATACCGTAAAAGACGGATTCTGGCACGCCCACATGCTCTGGATGTTCAAAAAACAAAAGGAAATAGATCCCTCCACGGTCCAAGACCTGTTTAACAACCCACTAACCGCATTTCAGCACAAGCATTCTGTGCTTCTAATGGCAGCAACAAACGTAATCATCGTCCTCACTTTCGGCTACCTCTTTTCATCCTATCTCGCAGCATTTATTATCCTAGTACTAGCACGTCTATTTTTCACACACCACACCACCTGGTTCATAAATTCACTAGCCCACTACTGGGGATCACAACCCTATTCCAAAGAACATACCGCAGTCAACAACTTCATTATAAGCACCCTAACCTTCGGAGAGGGCTACCACAACTTCCACCATACCTTCGAGTATGATTATAGAAACGGCATACGCTGGTACCAATGGGACCCCACAAAAATGCTAATTTGGACACTCCATAAACTAGGTCTTGCAAGCAACCTACGCCGAGCAGATAGGTGGGCAATCAAAAAAAGACTCCTCCTTGAAGACAAGAAACTACTCCTAGAAAAGGCAAAAACATTAGAGCAAAGCCGTTGGGAAGAGGTCGAAAAAAAAGTGTGTTCGCTTGCAGATAGACTAACCGAAAACATTAATTCCATCAGTGAGAAACTGAAAACATATAAACAATTAAAAAAACAACATGCTCCTAAATCCGAAAAAGTACAGGCAAAGCTACAGATTAAATGGTTAAGAAAAACCCTCAAACAGGATTACCATCAATGGAGTAAGATATGCAACACCTTTTTAAATAGCCATCATCTACCACCCATTCAATGAAAAAAGAACAATTTAATTGGAGAGTAGGTGGTTTTTTGATCGGATTACACGTTCTCATTTTCACCATGGTTCCCTGGTTTCTAATAACAAGAGACATACCGAAGGGAATGATTCTAGCCACAATTGGATTAATCTGTGCCTGCAGCATGTCGATAACCGCAGGATATCACCGCCTTTATTCACATAGAGCATACAAAACACACTCCCTATTCGAAGTCGTTATTCTATTTTTCGGATCAGCATCAATTCAAGGAAGCGCAGTAGAGTGGTCAGAAAATCACCGAGCACATCACCGATATGTTGATACAGAAAAAGATCCCTATACCGTAAAAGACGGATTCTGGCACGCACACATGCTCTGGCTGCTCAGAAAACAAAAGTCAATAGATGAATCAAAAGTTGCAGATCTCCTTAAAAATCCTCTAACTGCATTTCAACACAAATACTTTGATAAAGCAGCTATTGCAACAAACGTAATCATCGTCCTCACTTTCGGCTACCTCTTTTCATCCTATCTAGCAGCTTTTGTAATCATGTTCCTAGCACGTCTATTTTTTACCTACCACACCACCTGGTTCATCAATTCACTAGCCCA
>JAQBWB010000001.1 GCA_027623355.1 Nanobdellota archaeon
GACCCCTCGCAACGCACCTGCTTGTGAAAGGTGAAAGAATTTCGACCTTAGGATGCTATGCACATACTTAGAAAGAAAATGTTTATAAACTCTTTTTCTCATTTTTTGTGATATGGCTAGTTATGCTTATAATCTAGAGAATTTTTTTCGGATTCTGGAGGAATGGGGTTTGAGTGATGTGATGCTCCCATTTCTTTTGGTGTTTGTTGTCTTTTTTGCTATTTTAGAAAAAACAAATATTTTAGGGGAGCGAGCACGGAAATATAATCTTGTTATTGCATTGGTTATTGCATTGATGGTGGTTGTGCCACACGTTACGGGATTGTATCCTGTAAATAAGGATCCTGTAGATATTTTTAATGAGGCTATTCCTAGTATTTCCATTGTTATTGTTGCTGCTATGGGTGTGTTGATTCTCATCGGTACAATGGGCGGCAAGGTAAGTCAGAATCCCATGTATGCTTCTGGTGGCGTGATATTAACAGGGGTTGTTATTTATGTGCTCTCAGTTGATTTTATTGTAGCTCCATTGATATTGGGCTTGGCGGTGGCGCTCTTGATAGTCAACTTCTTTAGTCAGGAGACTAAGCTTGAGGGGATTGTGCAGGGAGCTATAGTAGTCTTCAGTTTTGTTGTAGTCTTATTCTTTTTTGGAAGGGCGCGAGGATGGTTTCATGCTTTGCCAGATTGGTTGGTAAATCCCATATATCATGGCGCAATTATTTTTACGATGATTGTTTTTAGTCTAGTGGTGTATGCGTTTTCTGCAGAAGAATAAGTTTTTAGAAGTCGATAATCCAATCCCTTTAAAGAGGAAGTATGGCGTTGAATTATTGATCCTAAAAACTTACTCCTTTAATTGAGAAGGCATCTCCTTGTGACGAGTAAGTTTTTAGAAGTCGATTAATTTGAATACTTTATGGTCGCCTAGTTTTTCTCTTCCTTTTAGTTCGGGAAGTTCAATAACAATTGCACATTCCACTACATTTCCTTTGAGTCGTTCTACTAGTTTGATTGCGGCCTCTAGGGTCCCACCGGTTGCTAAGAGATCGTCTACAATTAGGATATTTTGATTTTCTTTTAATGCGTCTTCGTGAATTTCTATGGTGTTTTTGCCATATTCTAGTGCGTATTCTTCGCTGATTGTTTTTGAGGGTAATTTACTCGGCTTTCTTACTGGAATGAAGCTGCATCCTAAGTTATAGGCAAGAACACTTCCGAAGATGAAACCGCGAGCTTCTATTCCGACTACCGCATCAATCTTTTCGTCTTGATAGCGTTTTGTTAATTCATTACAGACAAATCTGAATGCTTCTGGATTTTGGAGAAGTGTGGTAATGTCACGAAACATAATTCCCTCTTTTGGCCAGTCGGGGATTGTTCTGATGTGTTCTTTGATATCCATTAGCTGATCACCGAGGTATTAATGTCTGTTTTGCAGGTGCATTCTTTATCGGTTACTAAGGTTACTGCTTTTCTTAGCACTTCTTTTACTCTTTGCGCGTTGTCTTTGAAGACTTTCATAATGTCAGTTACGTTTGCTTCCTGTCCGTCAATAAATGCATCGTAGTCGGTTGCCATACAAATGACACTGTAGCAAATGCCTTTTTCTCTTGCTAGAACACATTCGGGAACGGTTGACATGTTGATTACGTCGGCCTTCCATTGTCTCCACAAATGTGATTCAGCTTTTGTTGAGAGTCTTGGTCCTTCGATTGTGATTACGGTGCCTTTAGATTCTGCTTTGTAGTTTAATGATTCACAAGCTTGTTTGAAGTTTGCTCTTAGATGGTTACAGAAGGGATTTGCCATGGGAAGATGGCAGACATGATCTTTTTCATAAAATGTAGATGGTCGTTTGGTTGTTCTATCGATGAATTGGTCTACGATAACGAAGTCTCCTGGTGCTACGTCTTGTCTTAATGAACCACATGCACTGGTTGCTAGAATGTGTGTAACTTGTTGTTCTTTTAATGCATGAATATTTGCTTGATTAGGAACGTTTGTGGGCATGATTTGGTGTTTGGTCCCATGTCTTGAGATAATTACAACTTCTACATCATTTATCTTTCCTGTTGTTAATGGCGATGAGGGTTTTCCGTAGGGCGTGTCTACATCTAGCTGTTGTGCGTCTTTTAGCAGTTGTGGATCTTCTAGACCTGATCCTCCGATAATGCCTATTTTTACCATAGGTTTGGTAGAGACTCTTGATTTAAATAAGTTTGGTTGGACTGAGAAATTATTTTTTCATCTTGGTGATTTCTGCTTTCTCTGAAATGATTGCAGAATTACCTGAGGGGTCTTCGATGATTAATTTTTGTTCCTGACGTCCCCACATGATGTTGGTTATCTTTTTGAGCATGTTCTTTGCTTTCTTTCTTTCTATCGAGTCTTCGGCTGAGTCTCTTGCGAATTCAACTTGATCTTTAACTCGTTGGAATACGCCTTCAATGTTTGTTATGAATCCGTTTGATGCTGGACCCGGTGTTATGGTGGTAATGTGAGGTATTTTTACGGTTGCTTCCGAAGATCTGATAACTCGTACTTTCATGTCCTCTTCTGATGTTATGTTGAAGGTGAACTTTGTGGGTTCTTTGGGTTCAAGTGCTTCGACATCTGCCTTGTGGTATTTACAAGCTGCGCAGGTCATTGAGAATATTGCTAGCTTTCCAAAGTAGGGAACTTCCTTTTCTGTTTCCATGAGTGTTAATTCTTTCTCTGCACAAATGGGGCATTGTTCTCCGCTAAGGGTGTTGACCTTGTCTTCTTTTTCATCCATAAATGAGAAAGTGCATTGGTAATTTTTAAGGTTTTCGATTTGGGATTACTATTAAGAAATCTTTAATAAGGGGTAAGTGTATCATTTTATATGGTTGCCACCTCGATGCACTATATATTTGGTGTGATGATTGCTTATTTGCTTGGCTATCGAGGAAATAAGAAATTCTGGGTTGGTTTGCTTGCGGTTATTCCTGATATTGATGCGATTTTCTTTATTTTTTTGGCTGCTGGAAGGAACATATTTAATTATAGCTTGGGTTTTTATGAGACTTCACAGACCGCAGTGATGTTACTTGGTCATCGAGGCATTAGTCATTCGTTATTCTTATTTGGTTTGGCGGTTTTGATGGCATATCTCTTTACTCGAAAGCGTAGTGTTGCTTTAGCTGTGTTTTCTATTTGGGGTTCGCATTTGGTATTAGACGCTATGACTTCGTGGAAGATGTTCCTGTTACTGCCGTTCTCTTATATGCCCTTTTATCTTGGAATTGTGGAGGTTTTCGATTCGTGGTTGATGTTTTTTACCTCTTTGATGCTTGGATTTTTGATTTGTTCGTCTTTAATTGAAAATGAATCTAAGAAAGGTCCTGTATTCGGATACCTGTTTTTCCTTGTTCTTGGTGTGTATCCGGCTATTCGAATGAATGAGTTCAATATTCAGACGATTGTTTTGTCGCAGCTGGTTATTTTTGGATCAATTATCTATTGTGTTGCTGCTTTGAAGAATCGTCGTAAGAAAAGGCTTGTTAACTTTGTTGGTCGCGGTATTAAGTACAGCTCGTTACTTGCCGTTAGTTATTTGGTGTTGTTGATTATAGGAAAATTGTTTTATTCCTTTTCTTATTCGATTCCCTTTATTGATTTAGAACCGCTCGAGGAATTTGCTTATAATGGTAATTTGCATACCTATGAACTTGATGAGGGGGCTGCTTATAGGGTAGGGATGGTTAATTTGAAAGGTCAGATGCAGGAGCAGGTTATTCCTAAGGTGATTAATGATATTGGGGTGGAAAGTTCCTTAATTATTGCCTATCAGGAGGCTTACGGCTATGCATTACATACTAATTGGATCAATCATCCGGTTTGGACATTTATGTCTGAGGATGGTGAGGTGTATGTTAACATTCGCTATGCTAAGAGTTTCTTGCCCACAAAATTTAATCCGGGTCCTTCGCGTGGGGTGAATGTACAGTTACAGGACGGGTTGTTGGTTAGGTATGATAGAGTTGTATGATAGAGTTCCAGAGAATACTTATATTTTTTGTGACACTGAACCACCTGGGTGCGGTACAGGTTGCACCGATGAGTGTATGTCAGGTGGCAGTCAAGCTTGTTGTACGAAAATAAAACAATAGTTCTTAATTACTTTGTATTTTTGTATGTGTATAGCATAGTCACTAGCGTTCGTAGGCTGCTAAAGCAACCATCTTCGAAATTCCTGAGATTATTCCTTGAAGGTGCTGCGTCCCCGGGGGGGTCGACCCCTCGCAACGCACCTGCTTGTGAAAGGTGAAAGAATTTCTACCTTAGGATGCTATGCACATACGTATTTTTTTGCTTTTTTATTTGGGGTGTTATTCAATACCCTTTACCGAACAGAATGTTAGCAACTGCTTCTTTATTGCATTGAACGCACTTACCATTTACTAATTTCTTTGAGAATGGGATGTTTAATGACTTGGCGCCACCTGTTTTTTCTTTTATGGATTCTTCGCAGGCTTTTTCGCCACAGGATAGGGCTAGAGCTAGTTTTTTGTCATCGATTGCTTTCTTTAGTCCTTTGAAGTCTTTTACCTCTACCGTATTGTCTTCTAAGGTCTTCTTAGACTGTTTAAGGAGGTTCTTTTGGATTGCTTCTAGGGTTTTGTTTACATATTCTTTGAGGTCTTTGATTTTGACGGTTTCTTTGTTTCTTGTATCTCTTCTGGATACTACTACCTCATCATTATCTAGGTCACGTGGACCTAATTCTATCCTTATAGGAACGCCTTTTAGTTCATACTCATTGAACTTCCAGCCGGGAGAGTATTCTTCTCGATCGTCTAGTTTTGCATCTCCTAGAGACTTTTGAATTTCTTTTGCTTTCTTTAGGACTTTTGCTTTTGAATCTTTGAAGATGATTGGGATGATTACTGTTTGAATAGGTGCTAGTGAGGGAGGTAATACTAGGCCATAGTCATCGCCGTGGACCATGATTAAGACACCAATCATACGAGTGGTGATAGCCCATGTGTTCTGCCAGGCGTATTCGATCTTTTCTTCTTTACTTAGGAACTTGATATCGAAGGCTTTCGCGAAGTTTTGTCCGTCGTGATGTGCATCGGGGCCTTGAATCGCTTTTCCATTAGGTAGGAAATATTCAATTGATAAGGTGTAGAGTGCGCCTGCAAACTTTTCGTGGTCTGTCTTTCTGCCGGGAACTCCTTGTAAGGCAAAGAGTTCTTTTGAGACTTCCTCCCACATTTGAAGCCGTTCGTTACATTCTTTCTCGGCTTCTTCTTGTGTTGCGAATGCGGTGTGGCCTTCACACCAGAGGAATTCTCTTGTTCTTAGGAAGGGTACGGGATGTTTAAACTCCCATCTGACTACGTTGTTCCACTGATTGTAGAGGATAGGTAGATCGCGATGAGATCTTACCCATTTTGAATAGGATTCATACATGATGGTTTCTGAGGTGGGTCTAATTGCTAATCTTTCATCTAGTTTGGAATCTCCTGCGTGTGTTACCCAGGCTACCTCAGGAGAGAATCCTTCTACGTGTGCTGCTTCCTTTTGCAGAAGTTTTTCTGGTATCAATAGGGGGAAGTAGACGTTTTGAATTCCGTCTGCTTTGAGTCTTTTATCTACCTCTGATTGAATTTTTTCCCAGATAGCATAGGAATAGGGTTTGAAGATGATACAGCCAGAAACATCTGAATAGTCTGCTAAATCAGCTTTTTGGATTACTTCAGTATACCAGACGGACATGTCTTCGTGTTTCTTTACTGATAGTCCTGCTGATTGTTTCTTTCCCATACTGGATGTAGAAATTGTTTAGTATAAAAAGGTTATTGGTCTTAGAGTATCTCCGATGAGCGTTAGGAGCAGTTGCATCTTCAGGGCAAAATTTGCAGATCCTATGTAGTCGATCTTTTTTTCAAGTCCATGAGAATGGTGATGTTCTGAGGCGGAGACACTATCTTCACCTGTTGCAAGATTATAGGCGATTCTTCCGAGAGGTGTTAGTAAATAGGCACCTCCTGCTATTCCTGCAGCTCGTTCTCCAACAAGTCTAAAAAACGCTCTCCTAGAATGGTTATCTTTTTCCATTTTTCTCTTGTTTTGAGGTGAATTTAGTCTCGTTTTTAAGGTTATGGTTTCTACAGAAAGCTTTATATATAGACTATATACTACCAAATATATTCGAGATAAAAAGGATATGAATATACGAAACGTACAGAAAACAGGGAACATGCATTATGTGTACCTGCCGACTAGTTGGTGCAAGCAATATAACATTAGTTCTTCATCGAAGGTAAGTGTTACTGCTAATAACGACGGTAGTTTAACGGTTTCTCCTGATACGCGTGAGGCTGAACAGCACCATTTGACCTTAGATGTTCCTGAGGCATCGTCTTCTATGTTGATTAAATTGATTATGGCGTGTTACGTTAATCCTACGCAGTCTTTTACATTAAAACTTGCGAAGCAGACTAATCTTGCTGCGTTATTGGATAAAAGAAGATCTATCTCTGCTCTTGAATTTGTTGAATTAGAGGGGGACACTATTACTCACGAATCTAGCATCTCTATTAAGGACCCTAAAACTATTTTGAAGATGATGGTGAAGAAGATTCACAGTTTGTCACATGTTATGCTTGAAAATTATGATCGCAATCTTATTAACCGTTATGAGGAGGAGATTGACAAAAGTAAATTGTTGATTACGAAATCGGTTGTTAGTTCGCTTGCTGATAACGCAGTTATGGTGATAAAGCCACTCGATTTACATTATATCGCTTTACTTGCTAGTCATCTGGAGCGGATGGTTGATTCGTTGATAATGGTTGACAGCAAGGAGACTGCATTCTTGAAGCAGGTCTCTGCACTATTAGGTTCACTTAAGGAATTAACCGATCGGCTTTCTAGTCTTGATTTAACTCGTGTTATTGATTTTGAGGCTGAGGTTAGTGCATTGAAGACTCCTGACGTTAATAACATCAAGACTTATGGAATGCGACGTATAAGAATTAATCTCAATAAGGTCACTGAGGTGCTCTTTGATTGGGTCATTAGCAACAAAATTATTAAGAAGTAAATAGAATAGGGAAAGTATAGAGTATAGTGATATAAAAGCATACAAAATATCAATCGTGGAGGGGTAACATGTTGGGAATCATACAAGAATTAAAGGAAACTGAGAAGAAAGCAGCTTTAAATATCGAGAGTGCTGGTAAAAAAGCAGTCGAGGATTTGGCTAAAGCTGAACAGGCTGGAAAGGATGCAGGTGATGCTTTGCAGGTCAAGATGGACAAGGAGAAACTTGATAAGTTAGCAATAGCTCAAAAAGAGGTTGATGCTGAGGTTGTAAAGATAGAGTCCCAGGGTAAAAAGGAGCTTGAGTCTTTGAAAAAGGCAGCAACTAGTAAGAAGACGAAAATTGTTGAGGCTGTTACGAAAGCACTATTAGAATGAGTAAACCACTTGAGATGAGCAAGGTTACGCTTTTTGCTCTGCAGAAAGAGAGGAGTTCTTTATTAAGCGAGATTCAGTCCTTAGGAGTATTGCAACCGGTTGAGATTAAGCGCGATGCAGTCGAGGAATTAGAGAAACCTAAACAGATTACCTCGATAAAGGAGGTTGCCGATACATTGATTGGTGTCTCTCGAATGGTTCGTATTTTGAAGTTGGCTCCTAGAAAAACTGACATGGTTCAAAATGTTTTGGGCTTAGAATTATTAGACAAAAGAAAGGTTGAGAGGAAAAATGATGCTGAAGTTATCAAAGGTGCTCAAACATTTTTAGAGGCCCATGAAACTTCATTAATTACGCTTGAGATCGAATATACTACTCTTGTTGAGGAGGAAGATGAGTTGAATACTCATAAACAAGTTATTGAACAGCTTTCTGCTTTAGGCGTTCCGTTATCTGAACTTGCGGATACGGACAAACTGGGCATTCTTATTGCTCGAGTTCCCGTTGAACAGGCTGCAGTTCTTAGGACTGCCTTGGAATCGAAAAAGACGGTTGCATTTGAGATGAATGCACTTTCTAAAAAGGAATATATAGTTACCCTTATTTCTTTACAGCGATTATTACTTGATTCCACTACTTTATTGAAACAGCAGGGGGCTTCAATTCTTAGCTTACCTACATGGGCTTTAAAGGAGCATCCCGGTAGGTACATTAAGTCTCAATTGACCGAGGTTAGCGATAAGAAAAAGGCAGTTATTGAAAGAATCGCTAAACATGCTAAGTCGCTATTCGAGGATGCCGTTATTTTTAGAGAGGAGTTGGAGATTGTTAAGAATAGATTGGAAACGGTGCATAAGATGCTTGATTCTTCTAGCTTTTTTGTGATGCAGGGATGGATTGCTACTAAAGACGCAAATCATTTTGAGGAGAAGATAACGAAAAAGATTGATGCGGTTAGTGTGCTTGTGGAGGAACCTTCTAAGGATGATGTTGTGCCAGTAGCATTACAAAACAGGAAATCTTTGAAACCGTTTGAGATGCTTACAGAACTTTATGCATTGCCAAAATATGGTGATTTAGATCCTACTTTTATTGTTGGTCCTTTATTCTTGATTTTTGCAGCATTCATGTTGACGGATGCAGTGTATGGATTAGGACTCGTATTACTTGGAGCCATTATTCTAAAGAAATTTGCAAAATATGATGAAGGATTGAAGCAGATTGGTATTATTATTGCTGGAATGGGTAGTTTGACTGTTTTATTCGGGGTATTAACCGGATCGTACTTTGGTGATTTACCTAAGTATTTCTTTGGTGTATCGTCTGAACAGCTTGCATTTTGGAAAGATCCTCTTGCTGATCCGTTGTATTTTCTGATTTTATCTATTTCGGTTGCGATCCTTTACTTGAACATTGGTTTCGTTCTTGGTATGATGGAGGATTTGCGCAAGAAGGATTACAAAACGATGGTTAAGGACAGAATATTATGGTTTTTGTTGCAAATTGGTATTGCTTTGCTTGTTTTGAAGTTTAATCCTCCTCTTTTATTTGGTGTGGGTTTAGCTACCTTGATTATTGCTGCTGCGGTGATTGGAATAGTTGTGATGCATGGTCCGCTTGGTTTACTAGGAATCTCTGGATTAATGGGCGATATGATATCGTTTTCTAGATTATTTGCGTTGTCGTTATCAACAGCAGGCATTGCACTTGCGGTTAACTTGCTTGCTAACTTAGTAAGTGAGGTTCCTTATGTGGGTTTATTACTAGCCGTACTTATCTTTTTGATTGGTCACGCATTTGGTTTTGTTATGAACTCTATTGGAAGTTTTGTACACGCGTTACGATTGCAATTTGTTGAATTTTTCGGTAGATTTTATGAGGGTGGCGGAGATAAATTTTCGCCACTAAAAGAGGAACGCTTCTATTCGGAGGTCGAGGAATGATTTTCGGTAGTGGACTTGTTGTTAGTGAAAGTATCGTTCAATCGATCTTAAGTCCGGTTTTGGATATTTCTACTACTGTTTCTACTGGAGGGGTTGCTAATGCAACTGCTACTGTACTTACTAATGCTTCGGCAGTACTTGTTGAACATAGCTCTACGTTTTTGGGTCTTGATTTTTCTGGTATTGATGGAAAATCACTTGCGATTATTGGTGCTGCTATTGCTGTTAGTGCCGCTGGTATTGCATCTGCGGTTGGAGCTGGGATTGTGGGTGCTACTGGAGCTAAGGAGGCCGCTGAGGATCCTAAGCGCTTTTCTACTGCTTTATTGTTTCAGGCATTGCCTCAGACACAAGGTATTTATGGATTTTTGATTGCTATTCTTATTTTATTGGGTGCTGGATTGATTGGTGCTGCTAAGGAGATTACGATTGCACAGGGACTTGGTTCGGTTGGAGCTGGATTGGCTGTTGGAATCGCTTCTGTTTCTGCTATTGGGCAGGGTCTCGCTGCATCAGCTGGTATCGGTGCTACCTCTCGTGATAAAAAGATGTTTGGTAAATCTATTCTGTTTTCAGTCTTGCCGGAGACACAGGCATTGTATGGATTTTTGATTGCTATTTTGATACTCGTTGGCTTTGGTATGTTTGGTTCGGCTCCCGTTGACATTTCTATTGGTGCTGGTTGGGCTGCTATAGGTGCAGGTCTTGCTATTGGGATTGCAGGTATTTCTGCTATTGGGCAGGGTACTGCTGCTGCATCTGCTATTGGTGCTGTTTTAGAAAAATCAAAATCTTTTGGAAAGGCTATTATTTTTGCAGTATTACCTGAGACACAGGCATTGTATGGATTCATTATCGCTATTCTTATTTTAATTGGATTTGGTATTCTTGGTGCTGGAACAACAACTGTTTCGTTTGGAGTTGCCTTATTTGCTATTGGTGCAGGTTTATCGGTTGGACTAGGTGCTGTTTCTGCTATTGGGCAGGGTATTGCTGCTAGTGCTGGTATTGAAGCTGTTGCTAAGAGTGATAAGTCGTTTGGAAAGGCTATTTTGTTTTCAGTCTTACCGGAAACACAGGCATTGTATGGTTTTTTGATTGCTATTTTGTTGTTAGTTGGCGCTGGCGTATTAGGTGCCGCTAAGGCAGGTATTACTACAGCTATGGGGGTTGTTGCTATTGGTGCTGGCCTTGCTGCAGGAGTTGCTGGTATTTCTGCTATTGGGCAGGGAATTGCTGCTGCATCTGGAATTTCTGTTGTTACTGCGAAACCTAAATTGTTTGGAAAAGCTATACTTTTTTCAGTCTTGCCGGAGACACAGGCATTGTATGGATTTTTGATTGCTATTCTTTTACTTGTTGGAGGCGGTATTTTGGGTGCTGCAAAAGCAGGATTATCTATTCACGTTGGTTTAATTGCTATTGGTGCTGGTTTGGCAACTGGACTTGCTGCTGTATCTGCATTAGGTCAGGGGATTGCTGCTAGCGCGGGTATCGAAGCTGTTGGTCGAGATGAGAAGTCTTTTGGTAAGTCGATTTTATTTTCGGTTCTTCCTGAGACACAGGCATTGTATGGATTTTTGATTGCTATTTTATTATTAGTTGGAGGCGGTTTATTAGGGGCTGTTAAGACAGGATTGAACATGTCTGTTGGCTTGATTGCTATTGGTTCTGGATTGGCAACTGGACTTGCTGCTGTATCTGCATTAGGTCAGGGGATTGCTGCTGCATCTGGATTGCGTGAAACTGCTAAGGATCCTAAGGCTTTTGGTAAGTCGATTTTGTTTTCAGTCTTGCCGGAGACACAGGCATTGTATGGATTTTTGATTGCTATTTTATTATTAGTTGGTGGAGGTATCCTTGGAGGTAACTCTTCAAGTGGTTTAACCTCTGGAGTTGGTCTTGTTGGAATTGGAGCAGGTATTGCTGTTGGTTTAGCTGCAGTTTCAGCTATCGGACAGGGTATTGCTGCTGCAAGTGGTGTTAGTGCTACTGCTAAAGATGGTAAGATGTTTGGAAAATCTATTTTGTTTTCAGTCTTGCCTGAAACTCAGGCATTGTATGGATTTTTGATTGCTGTTTTATTTATGATTGGAGGAGGATTATTTGGTGCTGTAGAGGTTGGCATTACCACTCCGGTTGGACTTATTGTTATTGGAGCTAGCTTAGCTGTTGGGATTGCAGGTATTTCTGCTATTGGACAGGGTATTGCTGCGGCTTCTGGAATTGATGCTGTTGCTAAAAATGAGAAGTCGTTTGGAAAGGCTATTTTGTTTTCAGTCTTGCCGGAAACACAGGCATTGTATGGATTCTTAGTTGCTATTCTTTTATTAGTTGGAGGAGGATTATTAGGAGCAGTTAAACAGGGCATTAGCTTATCTGTTGGATTGGTTGCGATTGGGGCTGGTTTATCGGCTGGACTTGCTGCTGTATCTGCATTAGGACAGGGTTTCGCTGCTTCGGCTGGATTAGCAGCTACTGCACGTAATCCTAAATCTTTTGGTAAGTCGATACTCTTTTCAGTTCTTCCTGAAACTCAGGCTTTGTATGGATTTTTGATTGCTATTTTATTATTAGTTGGTGGCGGTATCTTAGGTGCAACAAGCACTGGATTGTCTGTAGGTATTGGTTTAGTTGCGGTTGGAGCTGGATTAGCAGTTGGATTGAGTGCGTTCTCTGCTGTTGGGCAGGGGATTGTTGCTAGTACTGCTGCGGATGTTGTTAGTAACAACGAGAAGTCTTTTGGTAAGTCGATTCTATTTTCAGTACTGCCTGAAACACAGGCATTGTATGGATTTTTGATTGCTATTTTGTTGATTGCATCAGGTGGATTGATTGGTGCTGCAGCTGGCGAGATTCCGATGTCTATTGGTTTAGTTGCGGTTGGAGCAGGACTTTCTGTTGGAATTGCCGGCTTATCGGCTGTTGGACAGGGAATTGCTGCTGCTTCTGGTGTCGGATCGATTGCTGAAAAAGAGAATGTCTTTGGTAAATCTATTTTGTTTTCAGTCTTGCCGGAGACACAGGCATTGTATGGAATTATTATTGCGGTGTTATTATTAACTGGAGTCGGTTTACTAGGTACTTTGAAGACCGGCATTACACTAGTACAGGGATTAGGGGGAGTTGGTGTAGGACTTACCATGGGACTTGCAGCAGTTAGTGCTGTGGGTCAGGGAATAGTGTCTGCTTCATCGATTGGTGGGGTGGTTAGAGACAATAAGAGTACGGGGAAGAGCTTGGTATTAAGCGTTATTCCCGAGACGTATGCAATATTTGGATTATTGATAGCAATACTTTTGCTTATTGGATTACAACTGATATAGGTGATGACAATGAACGGCGCTGAAAACATAAAAAAAGAAATGCTTGAAGAAGCACAACAGGAAGTTGAAAAGATACAAAAAGAGGTAGCCGAGAAAATCGATGTCTTGAAGAAAGAACATGGATCTATTAGAGATGCCTATGAAACGCAACGCAAGCATGAGATTGCTCGAGCTGCTGCATTATTAACCGATAAAACCTTGGCTCGAACTAGGTTACAGGTTAAGAGAAATTACCTGATTGAACGAGAAAAGGTTGTTGAAAGCATTGTTAAGAGTGCTAGTAAGGTAAGCCATAGCGATAAGGTGTATCAGAACTACCTCAAGGCGCTTGTTAATGAACATGTTGGAAGTTTGAAGGGTAAGATTACTATTCATTGTAATAGTAAGGATGTTTCATATGTTAGTGGTCTTGTTGACGGGATTGCGGTTGAAGAAGCGGACATTGATGGAGGTATCATTGTTGAAAATGATGCTGGTAAAAAGATTAATGAATCTTTCTTGGAGTCAATTGAGAGAAGAATGGATATGGTTCGAGAGGTTGTTGTTAAGCACTTAGGAAAATGATTGATGTTACCGTACCTTTAGTTGTTGGCGGCGCTGCGGTAGCTGGGCTTGTAGTCATCGCGCCGATAACGAAGTATGCATTGGATATGTATCCTTACTTGTATGCTAACACGCGTTGTGCTAGTCGTGCTGGGTTGTTGTTAACGAAGAAGCACTACGATGATTTATTGGGTGCTGGTTCGATTGAGGAAGTCTATGGTGGACTGGAAGATAGTTCATATGCATCAATAGTCGAACATCATAAAGACTTTTTTTCATTTTCACGTGGCTTGGAGCAGGATTATGTTGAAACCTTATCCTGGATTCAGGAGATTAGTCCTAACACGGTTAAGGGTGTTGTATCGGCATTGCAGAAACGCTCTGAAATTAATACGTTAAAGGAAATTATGGGTAATTTGAAGAATAAGAAGGAGTTGCCTTCTTTGGTTGGTATTGCTGATGCTACACTTCGGGTAAGGATTGAGGGAATCAAGGATATGCAGGGCTTTCAGGTAGCTTTAGAAGGAAGTGTGTATGGTGAGTTGCTTGCGAGTATTGATTTAGAGAGAATGGCCGAGATTAATACGTCATTAGATCGTTTCTATCTAGAGCAGTTGCAGGATGCTATCTCTAGTGTAAAAGATAGTGATGTCAAAAGTGCGTTTCTTACCTATGTTACCGTTCTTATTGATTTATTTAATGTTCGCCTTGCGTTAAGGAGTAGTGGGCAGGTGAGCTATTTGGAAGGTGGGGTGCTCGATTCTGAGGCTTTGGCTTCTGCCGCAGATAATACTCAACTTGAATCGGTGTTTAGTGCTAGTGTGTATGGTGAAGGGATGAGTGGGTTTTCTCTTACAAAGCTAGAGCAGGCTTTTATTTCTTACCTTCAAAAACAGGCGGAGATTATTGGAGTTAAATATAATCTGAAGGCTGGGATGTTGTTACGTTATTTAATTCACAAAGAAATTGAGATTAGAAATGTGAATGCGTTGGTTAAATTAAAATCTGAGGGATTTGATGCTGAAGAAATCAGATCGTATGTGGTGGTTTAGATGGAAATATCACTCAATGGGCATCTTCGAAATCCAGATTGTCTATTTGAAGGCTCTGTGGCCCGGATGGCACAACCCCTACGACGAGCTGGCAGTCATTCATTGAAGGATTTCGACTTTAGGATGCTTGATTGGGAGATGATATCATGGAAATAGGAATACTCGCGGATCAGGATACCTTGATGGGCTTTAGGGTAGCGGGAGTTACGCGAAGTGTGTTGTTTGATCTTGAAACGTTGAAGGAGGATTTGAAACAGCTGGATGATGTTGCTATTTTATTGGTTACTGAAAAAATAGGAATAGAAATTAGAAAATTAGATGTTACGATTTCACCTGTATTAGTTGGTGTACCTGATAAAGGTGGAAGTACAGGGAATGCGTTATTAGAGATTGCTAAACTTTACGAAGAGGCAATCGGTGTAAAACTCAAGGAAAAATAGGAGGGATATGATATGGTAGAAGGAATAATTATTAAAATTTCAGGACCGGTTGTAGTCGCTAAAGACATGGCAGGTGTAAAGATGTATGAGGTGGTTAGAGTCGGTAACGAAGGCCTTATTGGCGAAGTTATTGAGCTCTTTAAAGATAGGGCTACGATCCAGGTCTATGAGGAGACTTCAGGTATGCAGCCAGGCGAGAAAGTTGTTTCGCAGGGTCAGTCGTTGTCTGTTGAATTAGGACCGGGTATCATGGGTAATATCTATGATGGTATTATGAGACCGTTGAAACAGATTCAGAAAAAATCTGGTGCGTTCATGGCTCGTGGAATTGATGCTGATGCAATTGACCACAAGAAGAAGTGGAAGTTTGTGCCTTCGGCTAAAAAGGGTGACCAAGTTATAGGCGGACAGATTATTGGTGAGGTTGCAGAGACTTCAGCTGTTGTTCAGAAAATTATGATTCCCCCTCGAGTTTCGGGTGAAATTAAAAAAATTGTTAAGACTGGCGAGTATACAGTTACTGAGAGTATAGCTACTGTCGCTACACAGGATGGAGATGTTGAGGTACAGCTGTCACAGAAGTGGCCTGTTCGAAACCCACGTCCCGTTAAAAGTAAGGAAGAACCTACGATTCCTTTGATTTCTGGTTTGCGTATCTTGGATACGTTTAATCCAGTTGCAAAGGGAGGTACTGCTGCTACGCCTGGTGCTTTTGGTACCGGTAAAACAGTAACTCAGCAGAGTCTTGCTAAATGGTGTAATGCAGATATTATTGTCTACATTGGCTGTGGTGAAAGAGGAAATGAGATGACGGATGTTCTTAAGACCTTTCCTGAATTGGTAGATCCACGATCTGGAAAGCCGTTACTTGAAAGAACGGTTATTATTGCTAATACCTCGAACATGCCCGTTGCCGCTAGAGAGGCTTCGGTCTACACCGGTATTACGATTGCTGAATATTTTCGAGATATGGGCTATGATGTTGCATTGATGGCTGATTCGACTTCACGATGGGCTGAAGCTATGCGTGAAATTTCATCTCGTCTAGAAGAGATGCCAGGTGAGGAGGGATACCCTGCTTATCTGTCAACTCGATTAAGTCAGTTCTATGAACGAGCTGGTCGTGTAACGCCGTTAGCTGGTGGTAATGGTTCAGTTACTATTATTGGGGCTATTAGTCCTCCCGGTGGAGACTTTTCGGAACCGGTGACACAGAATACGTTGCGTGTTAACAAAACGTTCTGGGCTTTGGATAAGAGTCTTGCTAGTAAAAGACACTTTCCAGCTATTAATTGGTTGACCTCGTATTCGTTGTATTTAGATACGGTAACGGACTGGTTTAATGAACATTCTGGTAGCGATTGGAGAGATCTTCGAGACAAGGCAATGGGATTATTGCAGAAAGAGGACCAGTTGCAGGAGATTGTGCAGTTGGTTGGTCCGGATGCACTTCCTGATAACGAGCGTGTTATTCTTGAGGTTACTAAAATGTTGCGAGAGGATTTCTTGCAGCAGAATGCGTTTCTCGAAGAAGATGCATACTGTCCAATTGAGAAGCAGTACTTAATGCTGAAATTCATTCTTGAGTTTTATGATAGGGCTCAGGAAGCTTTGAAAAAGGGTGTTAAGACTGAGGCGATTGCTGGACTTGCTATTAAAGAAAGGATTGCTCGAATGAAAGAGGCTAAGAATGAGACATTCGGCGATCATTACAAGGAGTTGCAAGCTGAAATGAGCTCGCAGTTTTCAAAAGTTGGAGGGGATGCACAATGAGTAAAGGCGTAGAGTATACTAGCATTCGTGAAATTGCAGGACCTCTTTTAATTGTAGAAGATGTAGACGGTATTGCGTTTGGTGAACTTGTTGAAATCAAGTTAGATAATGGTGACAAACGAACTGGCCAGGTTTTAGAGGCTCGAGATGATTTAGCTGTTATTCAGGTGTTTGAAGGAACTCGTGATTTGGCAACTAAGGGTATCTCGGTGCGATTTACTGGTGAAACTATGAAGGTTGGCTTATCGAAGGATATCATTGGACGTATCTTCAATGGAGTTGGAAAACCTATCGATGGTGGACCGGCAATTATTCCTGAGAAGCGAGTAGATGTTAATGGACTTCCCATTAATCCAACGGCGCGAGAATTTCCGGACGAATTTATTCAAACAGGTATTTCAACAATTGATGTGATGAATACTTTGGTTAGAGGACAGAAACTGCCTATCTTTTCTGAAGCAGGATTGCCGCACAACGAGCTAGCCGCTCAGATTGCGCGTCAGGCTAAGGTGAAGGGAGATGGTGGAAACTTTGCTGTTGTATTTGCAGCTATGGGAATTACGTTCGAGGAAAGTCAGTTTTTCATGAAGGACTTTGAAAGAACTGGAGCCATTGAAAATATGGTTGCTTTCATTAACTTAGCAGATGATCCAGCAATTGAGCGTATCATTACGCCTAGAATTGCTTTATCGGCTGCTGAGTATCTTGCGTTTGAACACGATATGCATATTCTGGTTATCTTAACGGATATGACCAATTATTGTGAAGCATTGCGAGAGATTGCAGCAGCTCGAAACGAGATTCCTGGAAGACGAGGATATCCGGGATACATGTATACAGATCTTGCTATGAATTACGAACGTGCAGGTAAAATCAAGGGTAAAAAAGGATCTGTAACTCAGATTCCTATCTTGACGATGCCGCAGGGAGATATTTCTCACCCGATTCCGGACTTGACGGGATATATTACTGAAGGGCAGATTGTTCTCTCCAAGGAACTTCATACCAAAGGTATCTATCCTCCGATTAATCCGTTGCCCTCTTTATCACGTTTGATGAATGAGGGTATTGGTAAAGGTAAGACACGAGATGACCACGCAGGTGTATCGAACCAGCTGTATACGGTGTATGCAGAGGGAAGCGAACTGCGTGATTTGGTTGCTGTTGTTGGTGAGGAAGCGTTATCGGTTCGAGATAAGCAGTTCTTGGATGGTGCTGAGGCGTTTGAGAGGACGTTTATTACGCAGTCTAAGGACGATAATAGGGACATTGCTGCTTCGCTTACAATTGGTTGGGATATCTTTAAGTTAATCCCGAAAACCGAGCTTAAGAAGCTCAAGCAGGAGCATATCGATAAACATTTGGGAAAAACTGAATGAATATGAACGAGCGTCTTCGAAATCTGGAGGGTTTTCTTCAAAGCCCTGTGACCCGGATGGTGCAACCCCCACGACGGGCTAGCATACATTCTTTGCAGGATTTCGAACTCAGGACGCTTGAGGTGAAGAGGTAAATAATAATGGCATCAAAAATACATGCAGCAACTCGAATGGAGTTGCTTCGATTAAAGAAGAAGGCTAAGCTAGCTGCGAAAGGATTTAAATTGCTTAAGCAGAAGCGAGATGCACTTATTTCTGAGTTCTTTTCTTATATCGATAAGTTGAAGGTTATTCGTACTGAGATGGAGGATAAGTTGGCGGTTGCCTACAAATCTTTGATCTTGGCTCAGGCATTGTCTGGTGGTCCTGAAATTGAACGTGCTGCATCTGCTTCTAGTGCTGCGTACTCAATTGAATCTTCAACTAACAATATTATGGGTGTTGAGGTGCCTGCTTTCAGGGCAACTGAACTAACAACTGAGGCAGGATACAGTAAATTGTCGCCTTCTTTGGAATTAGATAGTGCTCGCACTAATTTTAAGGAGTCTCTTGCTATTATTATTAAGTTGGCTGGAGCTGAGGCTACGGTTCGCAAATTAGCAGCTGAGATTAAGAAAACTAAAAGAAAGGTCAATGCTTTGGAGCGTATTCTTATTCCTCGGATTAATAATGATATCACTTACATCAAGGTTCGTCTTGAGGAGTTGGAGCGAGAGAACTTTGCCAGATTGAAGGTCGTTAAAAAACGTATTGAAGTGCAATGATGGCAAAACCTATCCCCATTTGGCTACGCTTTCAGAAAGATCCTGTTAAACGAGAGAGGATGTTTAAGGTTCTGTTTTTCTTGATGGTTGGAGTTAATGCGCTGATTGTTATTGGATTCTTGGTGTTTGTGTTTTTGTTGGTTAAGAGGATATAATTCCTTTTTGACTCAAATTAGGCGTATGTGCATAGCATAGTCACTAGCGTTCGTAGGCTGCTAAAGCAACCATCTTCGAAATTCTCGAAACTATCCATCGAAGGTGCTGCGTCCCCGGAGGGGGCTACCCCTCGCAACGCACCTGCTTTTGAAGGTGAAAGAATTTCGACCTTAGGATGCTATGCACATACAATTAGGCGTAAACTATATATAGGAGTTTAGTTTCAATAGCTTTATGAGTAACATTATTATTAAGATTAAGACACTTTCTACTAGATGTATGACCATGCATTGCTGGTAACGGCACCGCATTATCCATTCTCATATAAAAAATTAACACGAGGTGAGCGCTATGAACATACAATATGAAAACAAAAAAATACGATCGGTAAATGACGAATTTTTCTTTTTTGACGTCAACGACCGAGCTGAATCATTTAAAGATAAATGAGGTGAAGTAAATGAATAAACTGAATACGGACAAAATGAAGATGAATATTATGAATGAAATGCATACTTATCATTGTACTAGATGTTTTACTCTTACTTCTTTTTAGTTCATTTGTTATAGAGTTATCTCTCATTTCTTTGCATAAAGATTTAAATACTCTCTCTCTGGATTAAGTATTGTGTTTAAAAAGAAAAAAGTTGATAAGAAGTTGGCTTCTGGTAAAAAAATTCCGAATTATCTTTCCCATTCGGAATTTTAGACTCAAAAGTCTCTCTGAAGAGCGGGGCTTTTAACCCAAGCGACTTTTGAGTAAGAAAAAAACGTTAACTGCAATGCCCGTTATTAGCTGGATCTTAGGCGTTTTTTTGGGATTGATAGGATTTATTTTCTTATTCTCTGAATTTTTTTTGGGGTTCTTTTTTGTAGTGTGGGCGGGGATGTTATTGCCGCCCATTAAGAGAAGATTTGCAGCCAAATTCAATTTTCAATTATCTAGCGGTTTGCAGGGCTTAAGTACTCCTTCCTATTGACTCCCTTGAAGAATTTCATAGATGGTGTTGTAGACCGTTGGATAGAGTTCGATATCTAAGATCTTGCTGTGTAGTTCTTTACTGAAGGTGTCTGTACAGGTACCATTTATGAGGTAGGTTGTTGCGCCTGTAAGCTGAGCGCTGGTTATGGTTGTAACGCCGTCACCGTCTTCTTCATTGGTATCGCATCCCGTACCATAGATGACGTGAAGTTTTGTTGATTTTGGTTGGTTGTTAGGATCGTTTAGCTTTTTGAGGAAGATGCTGTCCTCATACATGTCTTGACATTCCTTTTTGTCTCCAAAAATACGGCAAAATCTTTTCACATCCCCAGATACACCGTGATTGGGAGTTGCAATGAGAACAAGATTGTCAACTGAATCCTCTCCAAAAATTTGAAGATATCTTCTTATTACGAGTCCTCCCATTGAATGTGCTACAATATTCACTTTTGGCTTTCCGGTCTTCTTTAGGACTTCCTTTATGATGCTGTTTAGGCGAATGGTGTATGTTTCTATATTTTCTGCACTATTCGTGATATAGAGATAGTCTCCTAGGGCATAGTAGTAATCATAGTAATAGCTTGCTTTTAGCGCTATAGGAGCATTTGCAAATCCCCATTCATTTATGGTGATGTTGTCTGTATCTAGATTATACTGGATGATTCCAGCATTGAGATACCTGTCTTCTTGGAGTTTGTAGAGAATTCTGTTAAAATTATCTAGGAGCGGTTCTGGGGAGGTCTGTCTTATGAGAGAATGCCCATGCATCAGAATTACGGGATACAGTTTTTTGTCGTTTTTGCATTTTTCATCCGTACAGCAGGGACTGCATTCGGCGTGTGTACAGCAGAGAGGAGGATTTTTACTTAGCTCGTTTTCAATAAGGGGAGTTCTATTCGTATCTTCTCTAATGATTTTGGGCAGATATGCTAATGTTATTGTGAAGATTGTTTTGTTGTTTTGCTTGCAGTATAGTTCGTAGTGTGCTCTTGTTTTATTATCTGGAGATATAGATACTCCTTGTGTCGTTTGATTGTAGTATTCTCGATCTGGTACTGAGACATTATTTATTGGGGTGAAGTAAGTTGTGTCAAATTCTGTTAGGATATCTTCAATAACTTCGCAGGTTGGTTTGCTCGAGGTGTTGCAGTATCCTAACGCACATTTCTTATCTAATTCAGTTTGTGAGAGGTTTATTGCTCTTTGAACAAGTATTTTTTCTGCTGAGTGTATTGCTTTTTCGAGCTGTGTCACATTGTGCTCAAGTTGCACTAGGTTTACTTGTAGGTCCTCAATTGTCTTGAACTTTTTACTTAGGATGCTAGTGACTGTTGAATGGGCTTGAGATAGGGTTTGTTGAGATAGATTTTGCAGAATCTCTGGGACGTTGTTATTGAATTGAGTTGTAGACTTATTCTGTGAATCGAGTATTCTTACTCTTAATTGGTTAAATTTTTCTGTGAGATTGTTTTGTTTTCCCCTTACTTCCTCAAGATGAGTATCAAGTTTTTTTGTTGATTTTTTGAAGTTGATGGTTCGATTAAAGAAGGCTGAATGATCTTGCTTTATTTCGTTATATCGCTCGGTTTTCCAAAGTGAAAGGATTTTGTTTGCTTGTAGTGTGATACTTGGGAGTAGGGAGGTTAACTCGTTTGTTTTGTTCTGTAGGCTCTCCTTTGAAATTAAATCGGCTTTCAGCGTTGTGTTTACGTTCTGGAGTAGTGCTGCTGCCTCATTCGAATCGATGAATGCTTTTGTTACGTGCTCTTTTAGTTCTTCTCGAAGTTGTTCTTCAGTAGGAGATAACTCATATCTTAGTGTGATGAATGATGTCCGTGTACGAGTGTTGTTTTCGGTAGAGCACAAGATTGCCTGAATATTGTGACACTTTACGTCAAAATTGTATATCTTTTGACCTGATCCAAACTGGTTTGCTGGGAGTAGATAGGTTCTATTGAAGGTGAACTCCTTTGGCACGGTAAGGTTGCCCGTATCTAATACACTATCTGCGCTTTGGTCGATAAACTCATATGAGCATGATACGCTGCAGAGGCGATTACTTCTTACTTTTGTTTGAAAAGTTACCTCTTGGTTTTGCGTGTTTAGTACTCTGAATGATTTCTCTGCGGGGTGAATATTGATGGATACGTCATCTTGCAATGAAAACTTTATCCTCAGCCCGGTCACTAGAAGAATTACAATGATGGTAAGCGTGATTGTGATTGCCCAAGGAAAAGCTTTTTTGGTTTTTTCCTTGATCTCTTTTTTTAGCTTTTGAATATGCTTGTTTTTTCTTTTGATCATACTCTCACTTTCGGGGTATGGAGTATTTATATCTATTGAAGAAAAAAAGTAGCCCCACCCGGATTTGAACCGAGGTCCTTCGGCCCAGAACCGAAGATGATTGGCCGCTACACTATGGGGCTATGTATATTAAGATATTGGATTGATTTAAAAAAGTTTACTTATTAGAATTGTGCTTCTACTAATTCTGCTGTCTCTTCGCCGAAGCTTTCTGAATCGTCAGGGTGTGCTTCTGGTGCTGGTGCTTCTTTAACGATTTCTTTTTCCTTAGGCTCAACTTTTCGAGCTTTTGCAAGTTTCTTTCCTTTTGTTTTCTGTTCTGATTCAAGGTATACTGCTCCTAGCTCACAGATTTTGATTGGATAAATTTTATGTACTCCCTTTTTGATGTCTTTTTGGAAGCTGGTGTTGATGATTGATTGTACTAGTTGCTCGAAGGTTTTGCTTGCAACCATTTCGGAGACAATGCCTTCTGTTTGTCTGATGATTGCTGCTCTCGTTGATCCCTTAATCTTGGTAATGGGAACTACGATAGGTTTGATTCTTACGACTTTATCGTCCTTGGTCTTACAGAGAATTGAAAGTGATACACGTTCTTTACCGCGCCTTACAAATCGTCTAATCTGGTTAGCTAGAATTTTGTATCCGTGGAGAGTGGTTGTTGCTTTGTTTTCAGCTACTTTGTCAATGGTAAAGGTGATATCCATGTTTTGCTTTCGCATATCGTTAAGTAAAGTCATACCACTACAGGATATTTTCTTTCCAACAAGTAATTGAGGATCTTCAACGGGTACCTCTCCAATAATGCCTCCATTGAAGGCTTTTGGAGCTGAAACTTGTACCCAGACTTTCCTTTTTACCTTTGATTTTGATTCAACCATACTTACTCTCCAGAGATTCTAGGGTGTTTATAAATGTTAGTGTTACACGTCGAGATTAATGACTTCTGACGCGTGGTCTTCGATGAACTTTCTTCGGGGTTCTACTTCTTCTCCCATCAGGGTTGTGAACATTTCATCTGCTTTGATTGCGTCTTCGATTGTTACTTGTAATAGAGTTCTTGTTTCGGGATCCATGGTGGTGTCCCATAGCTGTGTTGGATTCATCTCTCCTAGGCCCTTATAGCGCTGTAGAGTTACATTGTCTGTACCTAGCTCTTTCATCTTGGCTTTCATTTCATCGTCTTTATAGGCGTAGACTTCTACATTTCCCTTCTTTAATTTGTATAAAGGAGGTTGAGCAATATAGACATAGCCTGCTTCAACTAATGGAAGCATGTGGCGATAAAAGAAGGTTAGGAGTAGGGTTCTAATGTGTGCTCCATCGACATCTGCATCAGTCATGATGATTAATTTATGGTATCTTGCTTTTTCGAGATTGAATTCATCTGCAATCCCTACGCCTAGCGCGGTTATCATGGTAATGATTTCGTTATTTTGAAAGATTTTGTCTAGTCTTGCTTTTTCTACGTTGAGGATTTTTCCTCTTAAGGGTAGGATTGCTTGATATTCTCGGTTTCGTCCTTGTTTTGCTGAATTGTGAACGAACACTCCTGAGGTAAGGGCAAAATTGTGAGTATGAGGCACTTCTATGTCATACACATCGATTTTTTTCTGCATGGGAATTATTTTTACAACCTTGTGATTGTATGCCATGACTGCTTGTTTAGCTTCGTCCTCATGACCGTAGAAATATCTCTCTACGAAACTGTTGAATGTAAGGAGCGAGCCGTTCTTTTTCTTTCTTAGTTCTTCATATTCCCCTACGTCGATAAATTTTTTGTAATCATAGATATTATTTAATGCTTGGATGGTTTTCTTGAAGTAGCTTGTGCTTAGAGACCTAGTTCTTTTTGCTCTAAATTCGGGACTCATCCGTATCTCCTTGTATTTTTGAATGACTTCGGGCCTATGTAACGTTTTGGACGCATGTTTTCTATGTAGTGCTAGATGTGTTTCTTTTGTTAGTCTGGCAATATTACTAGGATTATTATTCTTCTTGTTGAAATCTTGGTGATGTCGGTGAGATCCTCTCGCTTCATTGTAGACTCCGTTTTGGAGGTTGTAGTTATCGGCAAGCATGTGCGTGAAGATCCATCTTTGTTCAAGAGGATCGAATACTAATTCGTGCCCCTCAATGGTTATTCTTTTGCCCAGCTTAGATATCTGTCTTCTTAGGGGCATGAGTGAGTCTCTAGATTGTAAATTGATAGCTTTTTTGTAGCTCCCATCTCGAGTCATAAATTTATGATCTGGAGTACAGATGATTTCTTCATTGTTGTCCAATAGGACTTTTATTACCGAGGTGTTTTCTTTGGTTACTCGAGCATTCTTTATTTCTTCTATTCCTATTGATCCATCATGTTTTATAGTGTAGCAGAAGTTTTGCTTTCCAGACTTTTGTTCGTTTACTAACTTTTTGAAACTTATATTTCTGCCGTCAGTTAGTGCTACTTTCGTATCACCAGAAAAACAGCCTCCGGCAGAATCTCCTTCCACTAAGTATAATTCACACTTTGCAGGATCTTTATTGCTACAATCTGAAAGTTTTCCGGGTAGTGAACCTGAACTGAGTGCTCCTTTTCTTCTTGTTAGCTCTTTTGCTTTTCTTGCAGCTTCACGTGCTTCGGCTGCATTGATTGCTTTAGCGATGATTAGTTTTGCAACGCTTGGATGTTCTTCAAGAAAATGACCTAGCTCGGTATTGGTTATTGATTCGACAATGCCTTTTACTTCTGAATTTCCTAGTTTTGCTTTTGTCTGTCCTTCGAACTGAGGTTCTTGTAATTTAACGGAGATAACTGCGGTTAGACCTTCTTTGAGATCTTCACTTGTTGCTTTAATCGAGGTTGTTTTGTTCTTATCGATGTAGGCGTTGATGGTTCTTGTTAGGGCTGTTTTGAAACCTGATAAATGTGTTCCGCCCTGAGGTGTATTGATGTTGTTTGCGAAGGCGAAGACGTGCTCTTGGTAGGTTTCGTTGTATTGTAGTGCTATTTCGACTTGTGTCCCGTTTTTTTCTTTGTCATAGTAGATAACGTCGTGGAGTTGCTTTTTCTTTGCGTTAAGATGCTCAACAAAGCTTTTGATTCCTCCCTCGAACTTGAAGGTTTCTTGTTCTCCTGAACGCCCATCGAATAACGTAATGGATATTCCTTTGTTGAGGAATGCTAGTTCTCTAAGCCTGTTTGCTAGAATATCATAATGGAAAACGGTTTCTTGGAAAATTTCATCATCGGGTGTGAAGGTTACTTTGGTTCCTGTCTTATCGGTTGCTTCTCCCTTGGTTACTTCTGTAACTGGAATTCCGCGTTCATAGGTTTGTTCGTAGATTGCTCCATCTCGTTTTACTTTAACGGTTAAGGTTTTGGATAGTGCATTGGTGCAGGAAACTCCTACTCCGTGTAATCCTCCGGAGACTTGATATGCTTTTTTTTCGAACTTTCCACCTGCGTGAAGTACGGTCATGACTACTTCTAGAGCTGATTTCTTGAGTTTTGGATGCATGTCAACTGGGATTCCTCGTCCATCGTCCTCTACAGTTACGGAATTATTGTCATGAATAATAACAGAAATTTGAGAGCAGTGTCCTGCCATTGCCTCATCGATAGAGTTGTCTACAACTTCATATACGATGTGATGGAGTCCATGTAGGCCTGTATCACCGATATACATCGCTGGTCGCTTTCTGACTGCTTGCAGGCCTTCCATGACCTGGATGTCTTTAGCGCCGTATTCTTGGTTTGAATCTTTAGATGTTGGTTCTTTAGATGTTGGTTCTTTAGATGTTGGTTCTTTAGATGTTGGTTCTTTAGATTCTTCTTCAGTGGATGGAATTTCTTTGGATTCTAGTGATTCTTCAGATTCAGAGCTAGTTGTTTCTTGCTTCTCTTCAGGTTTTTCACTAGATTCTTCCATTTTTTTCAGTAGAAAAGTGCTTTCTCTGTATGATAATAGGTGCGTGAAACTATATAAACGTTTGCATTAAATTTTAATGTTTAAGGGCTTTAGGAGATAGAATTTGATTTTTTCGGGTCGTCGATAGATGGCTATTTATGGCTACTCGGAGGGAATTCTGGATTATTGGGATCGTTCTCAGAAGGGATCACTATAGAATCGAGTATGTTCTCTTCTTTTTTTGTTAGTGGTATTTAGAGTAGAACTAGGTTCTCGCTTTTAATGATTACTTTTTTTTTCTTTCCTTTTAGTTTTTGTACTTGGTCTGAATCATAATCTACAATTCCTTTTGCAAAGTTATTGATGATTACGACATCGTTTTTCTTGAAGTTTCCTTCTACTTTTTCAATGCCGATTGCTAGCAGACTGACGCGTCCTGATTTGAGGATGTCATCGGCACATTCATTTACTTTTAGTTTGCCTTTTTCTTTTGCGAACTTGATGAAGCGTTGTTTTGCTGAGAGTTTTTGCAAGGAGATGAAATGGGTTCCTGCTTTTTCGGTTAGTGACTTTCTTATGATATCCTTTTTCTTTCCGTTTGCGATGATCATGTGAAATCCGGATTCCATTGCTATCTTTGCTGCTTTTATTTTTGTGAGCATTCCACCCACTGCAAATGCTGAACCTGACTTTCCAGCTGCTTGTTCTATTTCTTTTGTGATTTTGGTTACAATCTTGATTAGTTTTGCATCTTTATTGGTTTTAGGGTTTTTATCGTATAGTCCGTCTATGTCTGAAAGCATTAAGAGAGTGTCTGCGTTTATTTTTGATGCTACTAGTGCAGACATTTTGTCATTGTCACCGAAACTGGTTCCGATTTCTTTAGTTGAGATAGGATCGTTTTCGTTGATGATTGGAATTACCTTTAACTCTAGAAGTTTGTTGATTGTGTTTCTCAAATTAAGATATTTATTTCGGTCTGAGAAGTCTTCATAGGTTACTAGGATTTGTGCTACGTTGATTTTTTTTTGTCCGAATGCGTCGTGGTAATGGCGCATAACAATACTTTGTCCGATTGCAGCAAGTGCTTGTTGGGTTTTCAACTCTCTTGTTTTTTTTGTTTTGAGTTGTAGTGCGCCTGCACCTATTGCGCCGGAGGTTATTATGATTATTTCGTGTCCTTTTTTGTGTAATTCTGCTATTTGAGATGTTAGTTGTGTGATGATTGCCGTGTTAAGTCCTACAAGCTTTTCTGTAAGAACATTCGTCCCTATCTTGATAACTATTCTTTTTGGCATGGGTTGAAAATAGGTTTAGCGTATATAAAAGTAATGGAAAAAAGAAAATAATTATTTCTTCTTATGCGTAAAGGTTTTCTTGCCTTTTGCATAATCATCTACGATGTGGTCGATTCCGCGTAATATAAATTTAGTAATTACTAGGCCTTCAAGTCCTACTGGACCTCTAGCGTGGACTTTGTTTGTCGATATCCCTACTTCTGCGCCTAGGCCGTATCTAAAGCCGTCTGCAAATCTTGTTGAGGCGTTATGGACTACAGAACTGGAGTCAACGAAATTGATGAAGAGTTGAGCTTCTAATTTATCTTCTGTTATAATTGCATCGGTATGTCCGGAACCATAGGTATTGATGAAGTCTACTGCTTCGTTTATGGTATCTACTACTTTTATGGAGATGATTTCTTCGTTGTATTCAGTTTTCCAGTCTTTCTCGGTTGCTTTTTGTACGTTTCGTAGCGGAATTTTTTTATTCTTCTTGATGATGTTGAAGGATTTACTGTCGGCGCGAACTTCTACACCCATTTTTAGGAAGGCTTCTGTGATTCTGGGGACAAACTCTTGTGCGACGTCTTTATGCACAACTAGATTCTCCATTGCGTTGCAGACTGCTGCGTATTGAGTCTTTGAATCCATTGCAATTTTCATTGCCTTATTGAGATCTGCGTGTTTATCCACATAGACATTGCAGATTCCTTCGGCGTGGCCTAGTACTGGGATTTTGGTATTATCTTGAATGAATTTTACCATCCCGTTTGAGCCGCGAGGTATTAACAGATCGATAAAGTCGTCCATCTTGAGGACTTGTTTTACCTCTTCTCTGGTTTCAAGTAGTTGTACCGTATCAGCAGGCATGCATTGATTGTCTTCGATGGAGGTTCTGATGATTTGTGTTAGTGCTAGATTTGAATGGAGTGCTTCTTTGCCCCCTTTTAGTAGCACGGCATTTCCTGATTTGATTGCTAGAGCTGCAATTTGGACTACTACTTCTGGTCGTGATTCGAAGATACAGCCGATGACTCCAATGGGCACGGTAATTTTTTCTAGTGTTAAATCGTCGTCTAGCTCCATCTCGGAAATCATTTTTCCGGTGGGATCTTCTTGTTTTGCAACTGACCTCACCATATCGCACATTTCTTGTATTTTTCTGTCATCGATAACTAAGCGTTTGAGCATGGCAGAAGGTAGTTTCTTGTTTGCTTGGAGATCTTTCTTGTTGGCAGCTAGGATTTCTTTGCTGTTCTTTTTTAGATCATCTGCTAATTCGTCTAGAACGATGTTTTTTACGTCGCTGTTTGTGACTGCGATCTTTAGGGCTGCTTCTTTTGCACGCTCACATTGATTGAGAACGGTTTCTTTGAGTGACATGATGTTTTTAGTGAGATGTAGGTATATAAATGTTGTGTGCTCCTAGATTAGGTTCACTTTTTTATTGCCTTCCACTACCTTTCCAATCTCGATGCTGTTTTTTAGAAGTGATTTTGCTTTATTTACATCTTTTTTCTCTATGATTACTACGAAGCCGATTCCCATGTTGAAGACGCGGAACATTTCTTGTTCTTCTATCTTGCCTTGTTCTTGAATTAATTGAAAGATTCCTGGTGTTTTCCAGCTGTTCTTGTTGATTTCTACTGAGGCATTATTTGGAAGTATTCTTGGAATATTTTCGATTACTCCTCCTCCTGTGATATGGGCCATTCCTTTAACGGTAATTGCTTTTTGGAGTTGAGTTATTGATTTGAGATAGCTGCGATGTACTTTTAGAAGTTCTTCACCTAGAGTGCAGTTGAGTTGAGAGGGTTTGCTGGATAATTTTAATCCGGCATGATCTAATAGGACTTTGAGAGCTAAGGAATAGCCATTGGTGTGTAGGCCGTTACTTGGAAGTCCTAGAACGATATCTCCGGGTTTAATTGATTCTCCGGTGATGATGTTTGCTTTCTTTACCTTGCCTACAATACAAGAGGCAAGATCGTACTCGCCCTCTTTGTAGACTCCTGGCATCTCGGCAGTTTCTCCGCCTATTAATGCTGCTCCATTTTCCTTGCAGGCTTTTGCTATACCTTTTACAATTTCTACAATGGTATTTGGTTCTAATTTTCCGGTTCCAATGTAATCTAGAAAGAAGAGTGGTTTTGCTCCCATGACAAGGATATCATTTACACAATGATTTACTAAATCTTGACCGATGGTGTCATGCTTTTTGGTTGCAAAGGCTACCTTTAATTTCGTTCCTACACCATCGGTGCTTGCTACTAATGCGTTGTCTCGATCTATTGAATAGAGGCCTCCGAAGCTACCTACATTTGAGAGTACATTGTTGTTGAACGTTTCTTGGACATATTTTTTCATCTTTTGCACCGCTAGATTTGCAGCATCGATATCTACGCCGGCTGCTTTGTAGGAAAGTGGTACTACTAGCTTTTTTAGCGCAGGTACTAGGGGGTGATTTTGTATGAGTGTGTAGTAGAGTGCATTCGCTCTTTTTTCTGAGGATAGCAGCCCCATACCTTCAAGCTCTTTTAGTGCGTCGCAGACTATTTTTGGTGATAGTGAGGTATGATCAATGAGTTCGTTGACATAATAGGGTTTTGTATCTGCTATAAAGACTGCTAGAATCTCGGTGTATTTACGTTTGAGTAACGTTTCACTTTTTGACATAATCATGTAGAAAACAGTAATGCTATTTAAAGCTTTTGTTCGGTGTCAGTTCCGAGTACAATTCTTGCTATATTTCTCGTTTCGCGCGTCATTATCTTCATTGATTCGACGATTCTACTTTCAATGATGAATGATTTGGGTTTAATCTCTTTGGTTTCTCCCTTTAGATATTGATCTATGTAGGTTTCGAATCCGTTGTCAAGTTCTATTAGTAGTTTTTTTGTCGTTACCTCGATCTCCAGTGCGATTTCTTTATTCGTGTTGTAATATGATTTCATGGCATCGAGATAGCGCTGCTGGATGACCTGGAAAAGTTCACCCAGAATTCTTTTGGGTTTTCCTACAAGAAGGATGTTGAGTAAGTCGTTAGCTATTCTTTTTGCTTGATCTGCAATGCGTTCGATTCTGATGGTGAGGCTTCGATGATCTTGGAGATCTACAGGGCTCATTTGTATCTTGGTTTGATAGGCTGGATTTTGCATAGCGCCACGAACTACGCGATATGCAAGGAAATGGAGTCTGTTCACATCGGTATCTCTGGTGTGGATATTGGTAACTAATTCTTTTTGTTCTGACTCCTTATTTTCTCCCTCTAGCGATAGGCAGGTGAGCGTATCCTCGATCATGGAGCGGGTGATGATGTCTATTCTTCTTACGATTTTTTTGATTGAGACTTCATTGATATCCATTAGATCTTTTGCAATGATTTTTTTTGCGGTTTGTTCTAGGATCTCCATTCCCGATAGGCTGAGTATTTCGGTGATGATCGCTCTTGCGTCGGTAATGACGCTTTTGCTTACTATTCTGATGGTGGAATAGTTTTGAAGATACGCTGTAAATATTTGAGATTTAACCTTCTCAGGATTTTTTTTGTCGATAGTGATGGTGATGGATTTTGCTTTCTTGGGTGCTGAGGTGTGCTGAGGTGCTATGGTGAGTGTATGATTGTCTTCATCAACCTCTACGGTGTCTCCTTTTTGGACGCTGTGTTTTGTTGACCAGCTTTTGGGTAGCGTGATTGCTAGAGAATTCTTACCAAACCCTATCACTTTTCTTGATTCCATTATAATTATTCCATATCTATATAATATTTAATGTTATTATAAAGTTGAATATATCTCACACCCGTATATATATGATATATATGGTATATGGCATGGTATTATATAAATATTTGCCTTATGTTATCTTATGTCTCGTTGGACATTGGGGGATGGGAAAACGAAAGTACGGCCATTTCATTGAAATTTGTTTGAACATCTCCTCAACGAGACAGTTTTATTGAAAATCTTGTAAGAGATTTTCAATCTCTCAGACTCGAGGCGAGTACCTTTACTCCACGTCGGGAATGCCATCGTTCTGAGATATTTAGGAGGTGAAGGAAATGGAAATGGGAAAACCACTAATGGATCATCTTCCGGGAGGGGATGCACTTTATTTGGATGTGCCGGAGGTTGCTATTTATTGTGGAGGATGCATGGCTGAAATGAAAGTACACCATGATTTGAATTTCGGCTGCCCGATTTGTGGGAGGATCTATGATTCGCTTTTGGTATAGTATATATACTGGACTTTTGAACTTGCGCAGAAGTTTTGGGGGTTGTGAGTTACAACTTAATAGTTGGTTGTCGGATGTAGAGATGAGGTGATTTACATGATTGTTTGTAGAGGTATGATGTGTGTGGACTTGGAGAAGATGGGCATTATGGACGATGAGTTTGTTGATAACGGCGAAATGGGTGCTTAAATGAAAAATGAGGTGGATGAAATGGAACCTAAATATTGGAGAGAGATGTTTTTTAATTTTACGCTCAATACTGCTTGCGAGGACTTGCAGGATAAGTGAGCTGGTGGAATAGAGTAGGGGGATGATGCTATGTACAACATAAAAAGTATGTGCATAGCATAGTCACTAGCGTTCGTAGGCTGCTAAAGCAACCATCTTCGAAATTCTCGAAACTATCCATCGAAGGTGCTGTGTCTCCGGAGGGGGCGACCCCTCGCAACGCACCTGCTTCGGAAGGTGAAAGAATTTCGACCTTAGGATGCTATGCACATACTATAAAAACAAACATATTTAAATATCAGTCAGATAACATTATTTTTGATGGTTAAAGGATCCTTCAAAGGGCGTGATGTTCTCTCAATTAGTGATTTTTCTCGTGAAGATTTGTTACACATTTTATCTGTAGCTGGGCAACTTGAGAAAAAGCCAAGACCTGATTTGTTGAAAGGTAAAATTATGGCTTCCTTGTTCTTTGAACCTAGCACTCGTACTAAACTTAGCTTTGCAGCATCTATGATTAAGCTCGGTGGCCAGGTTATTGGTTTCGCTGATGTGAGAACTACTTCGGTTAAGAAGGGTGAAACGTTATGGGACACTACAAAAATGGTGGAGGCGTATAGTGATGTCATTGTTACGCGTAATGATGTAGAGGGGGCTCCTCGTCTGATGTCGGAGGCTTCTAGCATCCCTGTGGTGAATGCAGGTGACGGGGCTAATCAGCATCCTACGCAGACGTTACTTGATTTGTATACGATTCAAAAGGAACATGGGTCGTTTGACGGCATGACCATTGGTTTTGTTGGAGATCTTAAATATGGGCGGACGGTGCATAGTTTGGCTGTCGCACTGAGTCATTTTAAATGTAGTATGCACTTTGTTGCTCCTGCTGCGTTGAAGATGCCTGATTCTTACATTACGATGCTTAAGGAGAAGGGCATAACGGTTGAAGAAACTGATGATTTGGATGCAGCGTGCAAGCATTTTGATGTGCTGTATATGACTCGTATCCAGGAGGAGCGTTTTCCCGACCCAATAGAGTATCAAAAGTATAAGTCGGTGTATAAGATTGATAAGCGAGTACTTGAGTTGTGCAAGGAATCGGTAAAAATCATGCATCCGTTGCCACGAGTAGGCGAGATTGATCCGAAGATTGATGAAACTCCTAATGCAATCTACTTTAAGCAGGCTGCTAACGGCATACCTGTTCGTCAGGCGATCTTAGCGTTGGTGTTGGGTGAGTTGGAATGACCTCTAAGGAAAAGACATTACGGATAGCTGCGATTAAGGAGGGTACGGTTATTGATCATATTCCTGCTGACAAGATATTTACCATAATTCGTGTTTTGAGATTGGATAAGGCATCGGGTTCGGTTTCTGTTGCCACTAACTTGCCAAGTAAGTTATTGGGTAAAAAGGGCGTTGTAAAGATTGCTGGGCGCGAGTTAACTTCTTTGGAGGCTGAGGAGATTGCATTGCTTGCTCCTGAAGCTACTTTAAACATTATTAAGGACTATGAAGTCTCAGAAAAAAGGAAGGTGAATCTTCCGGAGCAGATTTCGGGTTTCGTTGACTGTATGAATCCTAATTGTATTACTAATAAACAGCCAGTTGCTACTCGTTTTTCGGTTAAGGCGGGAGAGAAAGTACGGTTGAAGTGCGATTATTGTGAGCGAGAGATGGGACAGAAGCAAATTAGAATTCTATGATTTTTTCTTCCGTTGTGGGCATTAAGGGCTCGATAGGTATATAAATGAAGTGTCCTTTTGAATGTATATGAAATCTACTTTGCTTAAAAATTGCCAGATACTTGTTGAAGGTAAGCTTGAAAAACGTCACTTGTTCTTAGAGGACCATAAGATTGCCCATATTTCTGAAGAAATTATTGCTGCGGACAAAGTTGTAGATATCAAGGGGAAAATTGTGATTCCTGGATTAATTGATTCCCATGTTCATTTTAGAGAGCCTGGTTTGACACAGAAAGAGGATTTGGAATCAGGTAGTCGGGCTGCTGTTAAGGGTGGCATTACAACTGTTATGGACATGCCGAATACTATTCCTGCCATGATTACGGTTGAGCGCCTTGAGGAGAAGCGAAAGCTAGCAAAAGGTATGTTATGCAACTATGGGTTTCATTTTGGAAGTTCATTAGGTAATATTGAGGAGATTAAACGGGTTAAGAACGTTCCTTCGGTAAAAATTTACATGGATAATACTACTGGGGATTTACGGATGACTGACATGGATGCGATTGGTCATGTTGTCGAACAGGCTGCTTTTTGTACGTTTCACGCCGAGAGGGATAATTTGGAGAAGGCTATCGAGATTGTTACTGACCTTAAGAAGAAGATGTATGCCTGTCATGTATCGCTTGCTTCTGAGGTTGCGTTGATTAAGAAAAATAAAAATCGAGTGTTTATGGAGGTCTGTCCCCATCATTTGTTTTTAACTGAGGCTGATAATGAGCGATTAGAGATGTTACAACATGTGAAGCCTAGCCTCAAGAAGCAGTCTGATCAGGATGCGCTTTGGTCTGCAATTGGAAGTGGATTGGTAGATACTATTTGTAGCGATCATGCTCCTCATCTGCGTGAAGAGAAGATGGAGAAGGTGATGTTTGGATATCCTGGTGTGGAGACGATGTTACCGTTATTACTTGATGCTGTTAATAATGGGAGGTTATCTTTAACTAAAGTTGTTGAATTGACCTCTACGAATGCTGCTAAGATTTTTGGTTTGAAAACCAAGGGTAAAATTGAGGATGGATATGATGCTGATTTGACCGTTATTTCAATGGAACTTACTAGAGTTGTTAAGGCCGAGAATTTAGTTTCGAAATCAGGATGGAGTCCATTTGAAGGAAAAGCATTAAAAGGTTGGCCGATTGCCACTTATGTAGGTGGAACGCTTGTTTATGATGGCGAATTCCATGAACATCCTGGAAAGGAAATTACTATTGAACGTCCGAAAGAGCGGGTTAAGGAAGCTGTTGTTGAAGAGGAAGTTGATGAAAAGGTTCCTGAAGAGGAATCTTCTGATGTGCAGGAAGATGCTGAAGAGCAAGTAGAGGAAACTGAGGAAGAAAAGGCTCCTGAAGGAGAGAAGAATGTAGGTGAATTAAATGAGCAAGAAAATAGCACAGGCACTCAATGACGCTTCAGTAATGAAGTTTGGATTTTTTACATTAGCATCAAATAGAACTTCTCCCGTTTATATTGATATTAGAATTTTACCTTCATCTCCAAAGCCGTTTGATACGGTTGTGGATGCACTTGTTAAGAAAGTCAAGTCACTAGGAGTTGATGTTGTTGCTGGTTGTGAAACTGCTGGAATTGCAATTGCGGCTGCGATTGCAATAAAGGCTAAGATGCCAATGATTTATGTTCGTAAGCGTGCTAAAGGGTATGGGACGAACAGTATGATTGAGGGTGTCTTAGAGAAGGGCCAGAAAGTGGTGCTGATTGATGATATGATTACTAATGGTAAGTCTAAAATCGGCTTTGTTGAGGGTGTACGCAAGGAAGGTGCTATCGTAACAGATTGT
Source organism: Nanobdellota archaeon (assembly GCA_027623355.1). Lineage (GTDB taxonomy): Archaea > Nanobdellota > Nanobdellia > Woesearchaeales > JACPBV01 > JAQBWB01. Next base: position 35,297 of record JAQBWB010000001.1, read on the forward strand.
TTAGTTATTCTTGATAGAGAGCAGGGCGGAACTGAAACGTTAGCTGAGGTTGACTTGAAGCTGCATTCACTTATTACACTTAATGAGGTTCTAGAGTTTATGAAAGAGTCTGGTGGTGTGGATGAGGACAATTACAACATCACTAAGAAGTATTTATCGAACCCTGAACAGTGGAGTAATTAGTATGGTAAGGGAAGATAATTGAGACAGAGAGAATGGGGTTCTCCTTCTTTAGTTTCAGGGGTTCTTAATGCTGTGAGAATTCCAATTGGAATTCTCTTTGATTCTAGCCTACTGTTGAGCATATTGCCCTGAAGGTTTGGATCGTCTCCCTTCTCTTCTAAGAATTTTGTCAGATTAGTATCCTCCATCGCAATAAGGACATACTTTCCGCTCTGATACTGCTCTACTATACTATCTGCTAATTGTTCCAGAGTTCCCTTTTTAGGAAACAGGGGGAGTGGTTCGGATTGCTTCTTCCATTTAATTTTGAATACAGAACCAGTTAAAAGTTTACTTCTTTTTCACAGGATCTAGATGTACGTCTACCTGCGGGAAGGGGATTTTTATTTTGTTTTTATTCAATGTATCGTAAATTTTGCAATTGAGATCTTCTTTTGTTGAGAATCTGTCCTTATAGGATGTTATCCATACGTAGGCTTTGAAATTTAGGGATGACTCTGCCATTTCTAGGAACATGACTTTGGGTTCGTTTTCTTTGTCTAGGTTTTTTAGTTTGCTTATTTTTTCTAGTACTATCTTCTTTATTTTATTGATGTTGTTTCCGTAGGCAACTGAAAACGGGATGATGATTCTTGCTTTTGGGTTTGGTAGAACATAATTAAGGATGACTTCGTTTGCTAGCTCTCCATTGGGGATGATTTTTACTTCGTTGTCCCATGTTCTTATTCTTGTGGCTCGTAAGCCTATGTCTATTACTTCTCCGTAGGTATCGGTTCCAATTTTGATTACGTCTCCTACACGCACGCTTCGATCTGCAATGATGGAGATTCCTCCGAAGATGTTTCCAAGTGTTTTTTGTAGTCCGAAGGCGATTGCTACTCCTAGGACTCCTATGGATGCTAATAATGGACCTACTTCGACGCCCCAGATTTGTAGGATGAACATGCCTGCTACAATAATTGTGATGAAGCGACTTGCTTTGTGGCCTAGACTGAGGATTTGATCGTCTGCTTTAGAATCGGTTGCTGCCGTTAATCTTTTGCCCCAGTGTTCGATAACAAGGTCTAGAAAAATTACGATGATGAAGGAGGTGATGATTACGGTAATTGAGGAGAATGTTTTTTGTAGCCCGGAGGTTATTGCTGGAGCAAGTTTTAGTGGTAGAATTGCTAGTTTTGTTCCGAAGAAAAGGATGAGAAGTGCTACTGGGACTTCTGACTGCTTGATTAACTTATCATCAAACGTGGTTTTTGTTTTTGCTGCTAATTTTGAAAGATACTTTGTGAAGATTTTGTATGCAATTTTTGCTATAACGAAAAAGATGACTAATGTGGCTAGAGCTACAAGATATTTATTTGAAAGAATACTTTGTGCTACTGCGTTTAGAGGCATACCTTCTTTGGATGACTGTTTGTTTAAAAATGTTCCTAAGAAGTGTATGTGAATAGCATAGTCACTAGCGTTCGTAGGCTGCTAAAGCAACCATCTTCGAAATTCCTGAGATT
>JAQBWB010000062.1 GCA_027623355.1 Nanobdellota archaeon
AATCTTGTGCTAGTATGAAGCAGCTTGCTGAATTGAATTTAGAAGGGTTTGAGATTGAGGAGTTGGGTGCTGAGGAGATAGATGCGTTGACTGCTGAATACACTGATTATGATTCTAATGCATTTGCTGATGCACATGGATTGAGTTAAGGTAAGAATTCTGGTTCTAGTACTGTTCTGAATCTGCTTGCATATTCTTCAGATTGGTCGAGTTCGGAGAGGTCTTCGTAATGCCCGGGATCATCAACTCGTAACATCCTGAATAATACTCTTCTGTTGGTATTGAGTTTATCTCTCGTGACTGTCCAGACTCCTGCTGAATTGCTTAGCTTGATTTGTCCGCTCAATGAGGGAGTGAAATCAAATTCTCCTGCTCCAGAGTTTGGAGGAATTACTACTCCATCTTCATCAATGAGCATAAGGTTTACTTCATACTGGCCTGGAACGAGAGTAATGTTTGAAATCTGACCTGGTTCTATGATTGCTTGGGTTTGAGGTAGCGTTGGTTCATGGATGCTCTCTTTTATTTTTTCTAATTGGAGTAGCACTTTTTCTCCCGGCATTAGATTGTGTGCATTAGCTCTTATTGATTCTATTTTTATTGCTGAAGTTAGTTCAGTTGGAGTTACATATTGGATATTTTTCATTTCAGCTTCCCATATCACTTTGAGATTGATGATTTTCTGGAGAATTGCGTCATCAAACGTTAAATCCTGCATAAAATCTCTTCTGATAATACTATCTATATATCCTTCTGGGTCGTCATTTACTTTTGATACCAGTCCATGAACTAGAGTAATTGCTTGGGCTACATCTCTTGCAGCTTTTCGTCCAGCATCTTGATCTAATTCGTGGTAATGATCTACATCTTTTAGATATTCAAAAGCATCACCCATTAGAGAGGATGCTGTTCGAACATCAGATAGTATTAGTGCCGCTTCCTGAATTCTTAGTTTTCCTTGTTGAATGCCGGAATTACTACTTAGCTGGATTTGAGACCTAATTGTTCCATTGACGCTTCGGATGAGTGTTCTCATATCGAAATAGTCTACGATGATCTCTCTTTTTACTCTGAAGAGGTTGCTGACATTGATATAGCTAGCATCAACCGTCATTTGTACTAATGGCTCCATCTGTACATTAATGGTTTCTTCTGTTGATGTGGCAACCGTTCCATGTTCAACAATTTTTGTCTGATAACCAGGAGTTTCCATCTTAAAAAATGTATTTCCGTTGCAGAGGGGGAGTGCCGAAATAATTTCTCCGTTCGCTGATGCACCTAGTGGACAGGTTCTGTATCTTCCGCAGATGAAGCTTGTAGCTACCTCATCTAGTTTATTGTTGGATCCTGCCTCCCTTACTTGGATAGTCACATTTCCTGAAAGACGCTGGCTGTAGTCACAGAACAGCGAGGGCGTTGATTGAGGGATTACGGTATTTCGTGTTTGCGTTACGCAAATTTGGTTGCAATTGAGTTCATCATTTTTTAGTTGATTATTTAGTGGACATCTCCACTTAGACCCTTCTTGAACACAAGATTGGGCGGTGGTGTCGATGATGGAGGTTGTCCATTCTATGTCTCCTCCAGTTTCTATCACTCCTTGTCCTGTTTGCCACTCAAGCATATTTCGATTATCTCGGATGTTTCCTTCAAGGGCAAACATGAATGTGAATCCTTCTTTTCCCTGTTGGCGAAGCGATGTTGCGTCATGAAGAATTACTACAACCGGAAAAGAGTAGTCATAAAAAAAGTGGTAATAGTTTCTAAACGACGTGGGGGCTAAACTTAATGGAAATGAGGTAGTTTGACTATCTGGAGCAAGAATTAATCCATTTGAGCCTCCATTCGCTTGCTTTACATCTAAGTAAATTTGCCATTCGGGATTATACAGGAATGAAGCAGTTATATCGGGGTAGGGTTGCGTAGTCATCTCTCTAAAAAAGATATCATAGTTTCCTTGTTGAATTGCATTTGTACCTCCTTGGATTCTTGTAGCACCCTTTGTGCCTTTGACTTGGAGTCTATTGAACGTTGTTTGTAAGAGTTCCTTGAAAAGAGATTCTACCCTAATTTTGTTCCAAATGACTCCTGATGGTTCGTCATCTATAAAGGATTGAGGTGGCAGGCTGCTAGCTGATGGAGGGATGCCATGAATCCCTATGAAATGTTCAATTAGTCCTTCTAGTGTAAGATTTTTCAGTTGGTCGGTAGTTATTTCTACTGCCAAATTGAAGATGTCTCTAAACTTTAGATCCATGAAAAAAGTGAGCTCCTCAATAGTTTTAGTTGATCCAGCTCTAGCCACAACGATTGGAAACACCACCTTGAATTCCATGTGTTTTTCGGCAATACTTACCTCTGGTTTGGCAGGAGTTATCTGAATTTTGAATCCTTGTTCTTGAAAGACTGAAAAGTTGTTTAGGCACGAAGGAAGTTTTCTTTCAAGATAAATTTCAATTTGAGATTCAATATTTGCTTCAGTAGGTACATTATGGTTAGTCTCACATGAGGTGCAATCATTTTCTGATTTTAGATACCACCAATAAGGGATTGCCGGATTATCTTGTGGTGAGACTGCTACAAGATCTGATTCTGTGAAATCGAAGAGATTTACTGTGAACTGTCGGTCGCTAAGATAGGAATCGTAGGGGTCAATATAGCCTCCATGTTCACCTATTGCATCCATCGCTTCAATCGAAATGTCTTTGATACAGTTATAGGCGAACTCTTCAACAGGGTTGTCGAATACGGGGGCTTCGAATAGTGGCTCGATGTCTTCGGATTGGTCGAATTGGGTATATACTAAGATCATTGATCCTAACAGTAGTAGTATTCCAATGATAATGAACAGGCTGATTTGTCCTTTTTTCACTTTCTACTCACCTGTTTTTTCATAATGTGGGCCACCCATATTTTAATGAGCGAGAGGTATGCTATGAAGAGAATAATAGGAATATATGCCATCATTTCTGAGAATGCGATGTGGAGCATGGCAGTTAGTGATGCAAGTATATAGACTACGATTAGTGAAGTGAAAAAGACTAGTATCCAGTGCAGAGGTCTTCTCAAGGTGTTGCGATATAAATCGTGAAACGTTTGCTTTAGTGTCCGTTCTTTGGCAATTTGTGCATACCATCCGATAGAAAAGTAGGTGAAAAGAACAGTTCCTATCATTGTAAGTGTCAGGTGCAGTGGACCTTGGGCCGTAAAAAACATGATCCAGAATAAACTTACCCATCCTGCTATCCAAAGATACTTTTTCGCAATAAATCGAAGAGCTCCTTTTTTTGAGGCTTTTATTCCTAATGCTAGCGCCCATGCCTTGTATTTTAGTGTTCCTAACATCCCTACCCAGCATACCATTATCGCAAGAAAGTTCGCAATACTTTCAAAGAAGAGGGTTTTAGTTTCAAGTGCCATTTTTCCTAGTTCTTCAATGAGGGCCATTTTTTTATTTGCTGTCACGCTTTCTCCAACAAAGAAATCGTTCATGTGGGTTAAGACATCATAGTAAGTCGCAACTGAGAAAAATTTAGTGCGCACAACGTAGAGTAACCAGGCAACCAGTGCTGCAGTTATGATTACTGCAAATAAGTCTATCCCCAATATTTTAAGCTGGTCCTTTCTTGTTTGTTTCATTCTATTATTACAACTTCGTTTTCTACAACAAGATCATCTAGTGTAAGGCGAATTTTAGTGAAATTTCCATCTAGGTAATTTGCATGGAATCCTACTTGAGGTCTTTCATAATTAGTAATATCTGGACCGTTTACCAGGTAGGTTTCGGTTGGTCCCACTAGCTCAACTTTGAATAGTTGCTCTTCTTGGGAGATGGGTTCTATATACCAACTTGCTCGATAGAGTTGGATTGATACCTTTTCGACAACTGCAGTTTCCTTTGATGCGGTGATGGTGAAGGTAAGATCTGAAAGTGCAATGTCTCCTCCAGATGATGTGCCGGTTACTCCATTTTTGTAGCCTCCCCAGGTGCTGCATACATCAACTTCATGTTGAGATACGGGGTACCAATCAGGAATCTGATAGGCTGCTTGAGTGAATGTTGCAAGTAGTAGTATTGCAATGATCATATATTTTATTTTCATTGTCCTTCTACAGTTCCTCCAGTAGTACAATAATCTGGTCCTTTTAGTTCCTGATTGTAGTTATTCATGCTGAATTTGCTGCCTAGTACACTTATTATTTCTCGTATTGTTTGTGAACCACCCCATAGTCCACATAATACAGGCCTTGCTCCTGCAACAGGAACACCTAGTGCATAGGTTTTTGCGCAGTCTGGCGCGGAGGATAATATCACATAGTCTAGGCACGTGGCGAGATAGGCGATGCCTTCAATGAGATAAGGCAGATTACTTTTCACTGCCTCCCAGAGATTATCGAAAATACCGCTGGCTCCATGTTCTCTTACCTGAGCACTCTCTATATAAAGACATTCCCTTTCATCATATGCATCATAACATTCTGTGGTCTCTTGTGAGGAAGTCAACTTATTGGTCACGCAATTTCTCAAAAGGCAGGTTATCTGTCGTTCTTTTTGTTTGCTATGAAGAATTGCAGGAATACACAGGCAACCCATCGCATATATCTCTGCTTTGTAGGGATCGAAAATCCAATTGCCGGGATCTGGTTCTGGGAGTCTTGTTGCTTCTAGATTTTCTGTCCAGGCATTCTTAATGCTTTTGTCAAAAGTATCTCGAATGCGGTTATTTGTTCTCGCAAGGATACCTTGCGGAGCTGGTTTTTGAGCTCCTGGAGGAGGAGGAGGAGTAGCTTTCCATTTAGTATTCAATTTCCCATATAGTTCAGGATTTTTATGGGACGTTACAGTTGTTCCATCGGCTGCATTAATGAAAAAGTCATCCTTACTGTGGAAGTTTGCAACATAGTAGCTTTTACCATCGATTTTTAAAAGGTTGTCTTTGTTTTTTACTGTAAATTTTGTTTTTTTGTCCTCGCCCAGTGCTTCGAGGCGAGTTTTAACTCCTTCGGCTCCCGGTCTGAATTTATATTCATTTTTGAGGCCTAGTTCTTCTCCCTCTGCTAGGGATATTTTTCCTCCATCTTTAAATTGTATAGTGGTTACTCTATCCTTTGTTATCACGCTTTTAACAGGTACAGGATCTCCGTTAAGATCTTCCAATCCGATATCATCGGAACCCTCTGTTTTTGTATCAAAAGCCTTCTGCAAATCTTCTGCGGTTGCAGTATTTAAGGCTGAACGTCTATCTAGTGGTTTTAAGATTCCATTTGTACCTACTAGTCCTGCATTGAGGGCTCCTCCCACGTAGCTTGCAGCTAGGTTTAGATAGGTGGTCCAATCACAGAGTGCGCAATGGAATGTGATCATGCAGCCGTATTTGGTGATGAGACCTAGCGTGGGGACGCTGATGGGTCCTGATGGCCAAAAGAGTAATTCTACTGTGTTGTGGAATGCTCCTCCCGGTAGGCAATGTGCCCCTGCCCATTTTGCTTCAACTTTTTTCGTACAGGGAAGTGCTCCTACGAGTAAGCCTAGACATGCAAACCATGCTCCCGTAGTTACCCCATACATTAGCATTTTTATTCCTTGTATTAGTGAATTGAGTTGTCCCATGGTTTGGGCGATGGTGCACCAGGTTCCGAAAAGGGTGACCCACTTTTCCATGTTTTCTATTGAGTCTTCGAGATCTTTTATTTCTTGGTTGAGATTATCTAACTGGGCTTGTGCTACTACGTTTGGATCTCCTAGTCTCGATCCAAAGAGCTCGAGATCAATGGTGATATTTTCAAGTTCGGGAAGGGCGAAGATGGTTGTTGAATTTCTTACGGTTAGCGCTACTTGGCAGATGATGGTTGCATCGTTTTCAAAGGAGCCTAGGATAGTATTTGTTTTGAGGGAAATTATGGGATTGTCTGAATTTTCAGAAAGAAAGAAGGGAGTTTCACTTAGAATGTTAGCACTATCCAGACAAGTTACTCCTTTGGAGATCACAACTCCACTGCCGAAGGTTTCGACTTCTAGGTTTACAAATACAGGTACATTTACTTGGGAGGCTACCTGTCTTTCTATCTTCTTTGGGACTACATCTCTTAATGAGATTCTAAAGAATGCTGGGACGTTGTTGGGGTCGCCTTGGAAGATGGTTATTTCATTTACTTTATCTGCTTGGTTTCTTGCTGCATCGATTGCAATGAATTTTAGGTTTTCTTCTCGGAATTCTGCAAGAAGACTTGAGACGGGTACTTCACACAGTCCTTGTGCGTTGCAGGTTCCAGTATGTTCAGGTAGTACTGAGATTGTTGAGGTGTTTACTTTGATAATGGTAGTTTTTGGGAAATTCTCGGTTATGGTTATGCTGAAGGTTAGTGTGTCTCCTGCTTTTGGTGCTTCGGGAGAGGAGGTTATGGTATTGATGATGGGGGCGGTGGTGTCAACGGTTACATTGAAGGCTCGTTCG
>JAQBWB010000063.1 GCA_027623355.1 Nanobdellota archaeon
CAAGGAATAATCTCAGGAATTTCGAAGAGGGTTGCTTTAGCAGCCTACGAACGCTAGTGACTATGCTATTCACATACGTCGATTGCAAAAATTTAAGTAGCAGAATAGAATACAAATCAAATGAAAATAAAACAACTCCAATCCCTCCTTCAAGAGAAGAAAATCGACCTTTTTCTAGCAGCAAGCATAGATTTCGAAAGACCAGACCCTGAGCTCACCTATTTTACAAACTTTCGAAGCGTAGGCGTGCTAGCAATACCAAAAAAAGGAAAACCACTACTAGTGGTTCCACAGATGGAGGCTAAAGCAGCTAAAGCAGCAAAAAACAACAAAGTCCAAGTAGTATTTCCAAAAGAAAAAAAACCCCTCTTAACATTTCTAGCCGAACAATTCAAAAAACAAAAAATAAATCCAAAAAAGATAGCGCTCAATAACACAGAAGTAACGCTACAACTCAAAGACATACTAAAAAAGACGTTCAAGGCATCGTTTGTAGATCTCGGCCCACAACTCGCAACACTAAGAGCAACAAAAACAAAGGAAGAAATTGCCATCATCAAACAAGGCTACAAAATTTCCGATACAATATTCGAAAAGGGAATTAAACAATTCAAAAAGGGAAAAACAGAAACTGATATTGCAGCTTTCTTTGAATACGAGGCAAAAAAACAAGGCTGCGACCTAGCCTTTCCAGTCATTGTAGCATCAGGTAAACGAGCAGCAGAAGTACATCATGTTCCCATCAAAAAAAGACTCCTGCAAGGATTTTGCGTTATCGACTTTGGAATCAAACACAAAAACTACTGTACTGATACCACGAGAACCGTCTTCCTAGGAACCCCTTCAAAAAAAGAAATCCAAATCTACAACCGAGTCCTAGAAGCTCAGAAAAAAGCGATATCCTCCTGTAAGCCCCAAGCACAAGCATCCAAAATTGTAGAACAGGTAAACAAAGATCTAGGAGCATACGCAGAACTCTTTACTCACGGCCTGGGCCACGGTTTTGGAATTAAAATTCATGAACAACCCAACCTCAAACCCGATTCTAAAGAGGTACTAGAAGAAAACATGCTCGTAACCATCGAACCAGGAATCTACAAGGACTTTGGAATAAGAATTGAGGATGGTGTATTAATAACCAAGACTGGCCATGAAATACTTTCAAAATTCCCAAAGAAACTACTCGCGATAAGATGAATTCACTCCAAGAAGCAGTAAAAATAGTATTTGAGAAATGCCTAGCCGTAAAGCCAGGTGAAAAAGTAGCAATCATCACCGACAAAGAAAAGGAACCAATAGCCGACGCCTTCGCAGCCTACCAACCAGGCATAACCAAACTGCTAATCCCGATTTCAGATGCAAATGGTGAGGAACCCCCAAAAGAAATAGCAGATGCGATGATCCAACATGACGTCCTCTTACTAATCACAAAAAGATCCCTCACCCACACAACGGCAACCAACGTTGCATCTAAAACTGCAAGAATTGCATCGATGCCAGGAATAACACAAGAAACTGCAAAAAGAACCTTGGCAATTGACTACGAACAGCTAGCCAAAATAAACTCCAAACTAGCAGAAATCCTGACACGAGGAAATCAAGTAACTCTTACCACCAAATTAGGAACGAACCTATCCTTCTCTATAGCAAGACGCACTGCAAAACCCGACACCGGAATCCTAACATATGGGATGATCGGTAACCTTCCCGCAGGAGAAGTCTTTCTTGCACCCGTTGAAGGTACAGCGAACGGAAAACTAATAATAGACGCCAGTATGGCAGGCATTGGAAAGCTACAAGAACCCTTAGAGATCCACATCAAAGAAGGACTAATATCTGAAGTTAAAGGTAAGTATGCAGAACAATTCAACCAAAAACTCCTCTCAAACGACCACAGAAACGTTGCTGAGCTAGGAATAGGAACTAATCCAAAAGCAATCATCACGGGCTCAGTACTTGAAGACGAAAAAGTATTAGGAACCTGCCACATTGCATTCGGAAATAATTCTTTTTTTGGAGGAAAGGTAAATGTCCCGTTCCATGTCGATGGAGTTATTACTGCGCCCACTATGATAATAGACAACAAAACCATTCTAGACTGTGGAAAACTACTCATCTAATCCAAAACGTTTTTAAACGATAAACGAATCATGAAAAAAATGGAAGGTGATGAATCAAAAGACAAAAATGTTCTTGACAGCGTGATTTATCGCTACACGACAGATTCTAATCAGTTGGAATTAGAAAACACCCTCCTAAAGGAAACAATCGGAACCCTAAGGGCAGAAATCGACAAGTTCAAAAAACCACCCCTGATGGTCTGTGAGATTAATTCAGTAACTGGAAAACATGCAACAATCTCCATACCCAATGGTAATCAGTTCTACGTTGAAATAAGCGAATCAGCAAAAGGTATTCGTGCAGGAGACGTGGTTCTTGCAGAACAAAAAAATCTAACCGTCATAAAAAAAGTACCCATTTCAAAGAAATTTAATGTTGAGTCCTTTGTAATTGTCGAAAAGCCAACCACTACCTGGGCCGAAATCGGTGGATTAGAACGGCAAGCAAATGAAATTCAAGAAGTCGTTGAACTCCCACTCAAGAAACCAGAACTTTTCAAAAAAGTAGGAATTACTCCGCCAAAAGGTGTGCTCCTCTACGGACCACCCGGAACCGGAAAAACCCTATTAGCTAAAGCGGTTGCACAAGCAACAAACTCTACCTTTATCGAAGTAGTAGGTTCAGAACTAGTCCAAAAATTTATCGGCGAAGGAGCAAAGCTAGTAAAAGAAATATTCGAGATGGCTCGCCAAAAGGCACCTGCAATTATTTTCATAGATGAAATAGATGCACTAGCATCTAAACGAATAGAAGTCGGAACCTCTGGAGAACGAGAGGTCAACAGAACATTTATGCAACTACTTGCAGAATTAGATGGATTCAAACCATTAGGAAATGTAAAACTCATCGGAGCAACAAACAGAATAGATATCCTTGATCCTGCAGTCATCCGACCTGGGCGATTAGATCGATTAATTCGCGTCGATGTACCGACCGCAGAGGGCCGAAAACAAATTTTCAAGATTCATACTAAAAAAATGACACTAGACAAAACAGTCTCGCTTTCAGACATGGTAACCAGAACAGAAGGACTTTCAGGAGCAGAAATTCATGCAATCTGTACCGAAGCAGGCTATTTCGCAATTCGTGATTCAAGAACCACCATCAAAAGAGAAGATTTCTTGAAAGGAATTGAAAAAGTAAAACAGAACGAAAAAGACGAAGGAGACGATTACGTCAGAATGTTTGGCTAGTTATTTCTTTAAAAAAATAAGCGCGCTCATCAGTTACTTTTTTACCTCATCGGCTTGCGCCTAGGTGGGTGTTCACTAAATCATCGCGCAAACAACCAAAGCAGAACTCTCTTTTTAAACAATACGAAAATCAACACTTATTCTAGAAATTCCTGGACCAAAACTACCACACTTAACCACTCGTAAAATTCTGCACTCCTTCTTACGAACTCTACAGGCCTCCTTAATAGCAAGTTTTGCTTCCCTACCATCCTCCGCTCCAAACGAATAAAAATGGATCACTGTGCCTTTTGCAGCCTTACTCAAAGCAATATCCAAAAAGCGTTCAGCATCACGCGGTAAAGGCATCAAAATACGGTCATAAGTTCCAGTAAGTCGTGGCAATTCCTTCATCACATCTCCCTCAATCAAAGAAACGTTTTCAATCTTGTTCAGCTTAAGATTTTCCAACCCGTACTGGTGAGCAATCGGATTAATCTCAATACCTACAATCTCCTTAGCCATAGAGTGCTTTGCCATAGTTACCGGATATGCGCCAATCCCACTAAACATAACCAAAACCCTCTCCCCCGTCTTAACCAAAGAATATATCCGTTTACGCTCAGTACCAGAACGCACAGAGTAATAGGTGTTCTCAGCATGCAACTTAAATCGGCACCCGCTCTCAACAAGCATCGTTTCCTTTCTTCTCTCACCTGCAAGGATTTTCAGTTTAGGAGTCCGATATCTACCTGAATACTTTCCAGTCTTCTTCAACACCACTCTCAATTGAGAGTGCATATTCAATAACGTATCAGCAATCAGTTTCTCCTTAGATTTCAATGTATCAGAAAATTCAGCAAAGATAGCTAAATCTCCTACAATATCAAACGCACTAGGAACTAAAGCTAACTGTTTAGCAGTAAGTTTTCCATTAAGTGCTTCTTTTAGTGTAACCATCAGAAAAAATCTCCAAGTCCTTTTTGAGTTCTCAACTTCAGTTCTTTCTCCAATTTAGCGAGCGTACCGTCAACCCGCTCAGTAGAAAACTCGTGCTTTCCGACAACCAATTCCCTAACTGCATCAGCATCAACCTCACCCATCTCCAAAGAATACTCGTCGCTCACAGGCATCTCCTTAATCTGATCAAAGACCGTCTTCCAGCTAACATCAAAAAAAGAATCCCATTTCAAAAAAGAAAACAAACCCTCAAAATCCTGTTTATACTCCTTAACCAACACCAACCCCTTCTTAGGTCCAATCCCCTTAATTCCCCCAATATTAAAGTCGGTGCCAACCAACATGCCTAATGCGATCAACTGGTCCTGAGTAATTTCCAGTGCCGACAGAGTACCTTTCAACGAAATCAACTCCGGCTCAATCGTCTCGTAAGCAAGCTTATTCGTCTTTTTCCTTCTACCCGCAATCGACAAATTTCTCAAAACTAAAGGGGATCCAAACAACAAAGCGTCAGCATCATTAGTAGCAACCGCATACGCATCTCCTCTCTTAACAATGTGTGATGCCTGTGCCTCTGCCTCAGCAGGAGCATCAATAACCGGAATACCTAATGCAACAAGCAATTGCTTAACATCCTTGATCATCTCAGACGTTAACTGGACCGTTCGTGAAGAATATTTCCAAACACCTGCCTCATCGCCAGCATCCTCGGCCTGCTTGAGTAACTGCTCAGCCTCTTTCTTGATACCTGCGCGCCTATCACGCTCAGCAAGTTTCAAATCAGGAACCTTCCCATCAAAACAAAACGCAAGCAAGATCCCCTCTCTCATCAAGGCAGTAACTCTAGAAAACAAGCCCATGACATGAGAAGTACTATTTCCCTTACTATTCGTTAAGGGTCTTCCGTCTGGACCGCGCAGAGAAGTCAAAAACTGATAACACCAAAGTGGCCCATCCACCATTAATAATTTGCCGCGTAATTCCTTAAAAGAAACATTCTTTCGCTCAAGCAAATCCGTAATTGCAACGCCCATTATAACTCCCGTACCGCAATCCCCTTAAAATCTGCAACCATCATCTCTTGTGCTCGCTTTGTGAGTTTTCCAGTAGTCAGAAACAGAACAGGCAATTTTCGAAGCTGGCCCTGCACGAATGCAGAAGCTAAATCAGCATCATTAATTGTTTTCTTTTTTCGGGCCTTGCAATAATACTCCATATCTCCAACCGCACTTGGAATCTTGAGTAAATAGTCGACCTCCGTTTTCTTCAAAACCTCCCTGCTCAAAATAGAGATATTGCTTGAAGAAAAGAATCCCAAAATAGTTTCTGCGAAATCAGCATCCTCTACCTGCTTCTTAGCTTTAGGTGTAGCACCCGTTTTAACAGCAGGATTAGAAACCGCGGGAGCATCATGCGTAACAACAGCTGCTTCCTCAGCAACAAGCTTCTCCTGAGCCCCTTCGCTCGCAACTTCAAGTGGCTTTTTCTCAACCGCTGGCTCAACCACGACCTCTTGTTCCACAACCTCTTTCTTCTCGCCTACAACCTTCTCCGGAGGTACGCTCTCTGGAGGCGCCTCAGCAGGTTTTTCGTCCCGTCCCGTCAAAAGATCGTTTATCAGTTTCTGAGAATCCTGAGATGTGAGCAAAAACCATTTCCAAAAAACCTCTTTGATTTCTCCTCGCTCTACCTCTAAAGGAACTGCAAAGTCTTTGATGTTTCGCAAGGCAACCCGGATAGCAGGTTCCTGTTCAATATCTCGAATGATTTTCCGCTCACTCAACAGATCATATGCTTTTTTTTCCCGGTGATGCAAATTATTTACAAACTCCCGTAGCCTCCCCTCTTGACCAGGCAAATAATAAAGCGGACTAGAACCTACTTTAATTTTTGAAATCTTAACCTTTCCGCGAGAAGATAAATCTGAAAGGTGTGCGGATGCAATAATGCTGTCAGTCCCAATAGCCTGCGCCACCTGCATAGGCACCTGGGGGCCTCTGGAAGAAATCAATTGAAGGATAGATTCAGCAGACATAACTAAAAAGAAAGAAACCTAGTTTAAATATGTTGCTAAGAGACGGGCTCAGTAGAAAGTCCTGGTTGTCGGCTTTAAGTCGAAATCCTCATGATACAAAATTAGGCTGACAAAGGGGTTGCTCCATACGGGAAATGT
>JAQBWB010000064.1 GCA_027623355.1 Nanobdellota archaeon
TAAACCTTTGGAAAGGGAAAGGTATTTATACCGAAAAATCAACAGTAATAGTATGAGTATAAAAGAGGGAATTCTTTTTGGAGTAATAATGTTCGCGATTATTATTTTTGGTTTGTGGTTTTTTCAAAAAACAGGGGAGTATTATACAGATAATCCCCAAACCTGGGTGATTGAGGAAGCAGGCGCTTCTTTCGTAAGTATAGAAGACATCACGAAGGGAGATTCCTTCCAGTCCAGTGTTGGACAGCAGTATCACAGCGCATTTGCAGAAGCAGTATTCGATAGCGAAGGGCTCTACCAAGGAATAACGTTCAAGCACAATTATTATGATGAAAATAAGAACCTCATCATGAGTATAACGCCAGAACTTGATCCAAACAATGGAATCATAGAAGGCTTCATCGCAGAACGAATGAATGAGACAGGTGCCGAATTTATAATCTTTCTAGATGAAGACTGGAAACAAAAAATAGGGGATACCTATCTCTTCTGGGGAAAAAACTATGAACAGCAAAAACAGTTTGAATTTACACAACTGAAACCAGGAATCTATATGCAACGTGTTCCAGATGATCTCGATAGATTTTCAGAGGATTTCCAAGTACACTCAGGCGGTATTATGGTAGGCGACCTTTCAGAAGAAAAAAGAGCAACAAGAGATGAAAATATTACTGTTATGATGATGTCCTAATTTTTTTGAAAAAGTGCACCCCATCCGCTAGAGCCAGCAGTTGTTCCATCAAGATCACTAGATCCATATTCTTTAGTTTCAGCACTAGGAACATCCCATGTATGGGCTGGCCAAGCATTGGAGGTCCGAGTAATCCACTGATCAAAATATTCCTGTACACCACCAGTTACGAAAACTACTGCAAATCCAAAGGGACCCCCAAGAGCAACCGCTCCAACGTCGAATGCAACGAAAAGCCCAAGATTAAGTCCACGGAGAATATACTCCGCGTTTCTTCCCGTTTTCGATGAGTAGCAATAGTTGCTGCCTTGATTGTAGCTAGGATAGTACCCTGCACTCTCAACGATAACACAAGGTGCCGAAACTTGGATGTTGTCAAACACAGGCCCATTTTGTATCTTATCAAAAACCGCAGAGCTAGAAATCAATTCTTGATCAATACATTCTTTAACAAGACTACCCTTGTCCAACGAGTCAAGATTCTCAAGAGAGACAACCTGATAATGTTTGTAGGAATAGCGCATAATCTTTCCCATCAGCCCCTTATCGGGATCCAAGTCAAAGAATGCCGATAATTTTGAATCTGCATAAGGCTGGTTTGAATAATAGTAGCGTACCATTTTCCTCAACGCTGGAACAATGACATAGTTTGCTAGACCTCTTTCAGGATTAGAATAAACAGAATAATCAGGACCATTGGTAAAACGGCGAAGGAGATAATCGTTAAGAGCATCCGCATCTGAAAAATGGATCTCTGGATGTAGACCCAATGTCCCAGGAGGATAAAGAAAACTTTCCATAATATCTAATGCAATCGTTTGTTTCACGGTGAACCATTGAAGTTGTTTACCCGAGGACAAACTTCGTGAGTCCGCCCGAACAGCATGACTATCAGAGATCTTAAGTTCACCCAGACCCTTCCTAAATTGCTCAACTCCGGCAAGAGCATCTTGGTAAAAAGTATCATACACAAATTCAAACACTTCATTATAGAGTCCACCGATATTGGAACCAATAGTATCTCCACATTCATCGTTGGCAAGGCACGCCTTAATTATATCGGGACGTTCAAACCGTTTGAGTTGATCAAAAGGAAAAACATCTTCTTTTTCGGGATCTTTTCCAATAAGACTTCCGAACTGGAGAGGCTGCAATCCAGAGTCCAGCTTAATGACTAGTCCATGTCTTTGTAGTGTACAGGAACATAACACGGGAGAGGCCGCGAAATCAACCTTACAAGGACTAGCGGCAAAAAATCGACTAGTCCCTTTATCATCCTTTACTAGATTGATAAAGAACGGACTCGAGTGATCTGGCAAGTCATACGATTTTCCAACACTAACGACTCGAGGTTGACTAAGATAGAGAGAATTAATCCCATGAGGATATGACTTTTCATCCATACTATCCATATAAGAAGCATAATAGGCAAGAAGAGCCGCAGTAAAATATTTGTGCTGGAATGGCCAGTCAGCTACCTTAAGAGCAGTCCCTATAAAGAAGGGAGCACCAGCACCAACAATATCATAACGGAAAGAAGGAGTTGCAATAGGAACCAAATTACGACCTGCCTTCCAGCCGCTTCTCAAAAAACCTTTCCAGGTAGCATAATTCACTTCTGTTCCAAACATGTTTTTCCAAAGAGCTTTAAGTGTGGAATCAGATAGACCTGAAAAGAGACTATTTTTAACGGTGGCAGCCATAAACGACTCCTCAAACGCCTCACGCTCAAAAGCGCTTAAACTTCTCCCAGCAATTTTATCAAGATTCAGTCTACCGGTTGAAGAGTCAATAAGATCCAAGGAAATACGAGTCATCCTTTCAAAAGCATTTTTTTGAAGCTTAGCGCTCTTCGGAAAATGAGTAAGAGCATCCTTAATCATATTACCCAGAATCTCATCGTTGAATTTCGAACCCCCCTCCAATAAATTACGCATGAGGCTACGCAATCCCTGGAGTGACTGAAGTTCTTCTTTAGTCAACTTGGCAGTAAGAGATAACTCTCCAGCAATATCATTAGTAAACTTCTCAAGCGAATCACCAAATATCTCCTTCTGAGCCTTATCCACAGCCTCTTTACGAGCGGCCGCCAATGCTGCCTCATAAACCCCATCTGAAAGTGCATTAGCAGGTATCCTTTTTGGGGGTTCAAATAAATTCTTAGCCAAGTTGTTAACAGCATTTTTATCCAAACCTTTCTTTTTCAAGAAGAGATTTTCAAGATCAGTGGCGTATTTTCGAGTAAGCTTCTCAACAACCTCGTCCACCTCCGCCCTAGTTGCCTTTTCACCAATCTCCTGAATGAGGGTATCTAAAGCACGACTAAAATCATCAGAAACTTTTCCCAAATGAGAAGTGATGGTCTCCTGAAGCAAACCCCTTCGGAGAAATTGTTCCGCATTAAGGGGAATGTTCATATTAGTAATCAAAGAACCAATATCTGATAGAACGGAGCGGATAGATTTCCCATAGACTACCTCCTTGACCCCTTTCTCAGTAACTGCAGAAATGGTTTCACTTACAACTTTATCTGCTTGCTCCGCTGTAAGTTTTTCAAGACCAAACTTAAATGTATTCTTACTTCCTTTCCAAAGAAGCCGGAAACTTTGTCGAGGAACCGCTCTAAGAAGCTTACCTCCCCCTTTCAGTAATTTGAGCGGACCAGCGTTCATAACAGAACTAAAGATAATCCAGTTTGTAGAAATACTCCAAGCACTTGCCTGCCAAGAAACTTCCTCTCCCTTTGGAAACTGTTCATAAAACAAAACAAATTCAGGATCTCCCGTACCCTGGATCCAGGCATCATACTTTCCATTTTCATCCGCATAACCATACTTCGCAAAGTCTTGAGGGAGCTCAAATGCCTTAATTTTGCAGGAAAAGGGTTTGTTAATTACACCTCGCAGCAAGGGTTTATCGGTGATAAGAAAGTTGTCTACACCTTCCCCTTCCCAAATAAGATAGATTTTACGTTTTTTTATACCAGGTGACAAAAATTTCTCTTTATTGATCATATCCCAACGTAAACCGTCACCGAAGAAGGTACCTGCCGTAGGAAGATCATTTTTCCTAGTTATTATTTTGTGTTTCGATTGAAGCAAAGAAGTAGTAATCTTGAAATCGATGATGTTCTTAAGTGTAGTCGATTTACCGGCATAGTTGTTTTGTATCTTCGTCTCCCCAACCCAGATTTCAAAATCCTCATCTTTGAGTCTCTTGTAGATAACCGGGATCTCCTTGATCAATTCTTGAGTATTTTGATCCCTTAAATCGAGCTTCTTTTGCCAGTCACGATACTTTTTTTCTATCTCAGTTTGCTGATTCCTAAGATCGGCAAAAGCTGGGTAGCCAATCACTTTAAGTAGAACCAAATCCTTCTTATGTTGGTATTCTTTCTCCTCCACATCAGTGAGATCCTCCACCTTATCCACATAGTATTCACGTTCCAAAGCACCAAGATCTCCCTCATAACGAGTAAGTAAATCAAATAAGCTCTCTTCTTGATTATTTCTATCTTTTACTCTCAAAAGCTCAATGACGTTCTTAAGTCTTTTTCTGATCGCATTATCAAGATCGGAGGATACCTTTTTAATCCACGCATTATATTCTGAAGGGAGTTTTTGAATAGTCTCTAAGTCTTGAACAATTTTTTTATCAGCATCCAAACTAGATTTCTTGATGGTTGTTACCATATACGTAGCGAGATCAGTTTCATACTGATCATAATTTTCAGAAAGCAGCCCAGAAAGTTTTTCATTAAGTCCATCCACAATCTCTGCACAAACAACATTTTTATTCTTATTAGTGGAAATAAGACCATAACATTGGTCAAGAGATTGGGCTATGGAATGAGCATCTTTGGTAGCATCGCCTTCAAGAGTAATACTAGCCCGGCCAGCACACGTCACACACCGTTTACCAAAACCATAACCCTTACACGTTTCCTCTTTTTGAGGTGCAGCAGCACCCGTTGTTTTTTTAGTGGTAGAAACTTCTGTGAGGACACCCAAATTCTGACTACAAAAATCTGAATCGTAGAGAGAAAGTACAGCACTACTCAACCCACAAGACAACGCCCGCATAGATTCATCAGCGATCTGCTCCTCCACTGTCAAGACATCGACATAAGGAGTAAATTCTGTTTTTCCCTGGTTCACCTCTTGCTTAACTCTACTCCATAACTTACCCGGGCTAGAATAAGCATCAGGATAAACAGCCTGAATAATTAAACCTAAAACAATGGCACCTATGATCATCTGGATAATAAGACTAAATGTTAAAAACCCTCTTTTTTGTCGCATCATTACAAAACACTCTTGATAATGTCAAGGAGATCATAGCTGTTTTGCTGCGCATTAAAGACATACCACAACAAAAACACCAAGGCTATCAGACCTAGAATTAACATCACCAAATATCGAAATGCTATTCCTTTCTTATGTAGTTCTACCATTGTTACATACACCTTGAAATTGTGCTAGACTCATCAATTCTACTCCATCATATGTTGGCTTAGCCGACTCCCGATACACAATCTCACTCACCCGCTGGGCAACCGCGGCACCGATCGAATTCTTGCGCTTGACATAGACAATAGCAAGATCGTTGTTATTACCAGCATCCTTATTCTTAGCAATAATGTCGTAGGAATACCCCTTAAATAAATCGCTATCAGAATCATCTTTAATAAATTCCCAATAACTTTTAGTGCTTAATCGGTTGATAGGATTATTTTTTAAGAAACTATTCATGCTCTTTCCTCCGCCCTGGAAGAGATCTGCCACACCATTATCAAACTTAACAATCTCACACAAGTCACAATAGAAAATTTCCCCTACCTTGATATTACTAAAAAAATCACCCTTAATCCAGTCATCTCCTATCGGTAATCCCCCCTCACCATTCCTTCCCCAACACCGTTTCATACTTTTTGCGATTACCTCTTCAAAACGGTATTCAAGTAAAAACGGAACCTTGCTATTTTTGCCTAACGGAATGCCTTTTTTAGCATTATCAGTCACATACTGGGTAATTTCAGAACTACTATCTAATTTATGTTTGTCAATCAACTCATTTTGTTCATTTAGTTCACTTGGAGAAAGTTTACCCTTAAACGCAGGATCAGCACCATACCATTTTACAATATCAAGCACCTGCTTTCGAGCAAAAGGATCCGAAATACCCAGAACTCCTTCATCATTACCGCTAAAACCTAGGGTTTGAATAACTGGTGGGCAGAAAGCCCCGTAAAGAGTCAACCCTACAATAGGCGTCTTACTATAAGAACTAATCACTTTTTTAACGAGACAAAAGAAATAATCCTCCCCTACTCCGCTGATGATGTGGAAAAGAGTAGAATAAAAACGGAGCGTCAAAACTAAAATAACAGCCATCATAATGACGATGACCATAATGCTTGACGTAATTCCTTTTTTGTTCATTGTGGCAATAGTGATTCAGACCCAATACCAGACCAAACTTTCATGAGAATAAAAAAAACAATGGCAACAAGGATGAGAATCAGCATCTTATTGAATGTGATATCTAGTCCGCCCTGACCTCTTTTATCCATACCACCACCTTTAGAAACCGACTTTATAAACATTTCCTTCCCCAAGGCTCAGTAGAAAGTCTTGGTTACTCAAAAGTCGCTTGGGTTCAAAGCCCCGCTCTTCAGAGCGACTTT
>JAQBWB010000002.1 GCA_027623355.1 Nanobdellota archaeon
CAAGGAATAATCTCAGGAATTTCGAAGATGGTTGCTTTAGCAGCCTACGAACGCTAGTGACTATGCTATCCACATACAATAAACAGAAAAGTGTATATACCAAAGGGTATCTATGGGTATCATGAACACACAGATTAATCTAAAGATTAATCTAAGAATGCCTCAAACGCTGCCGACTTCAGTTAAATCATATTCAGATGAGCACGGATATGGTTCAGTACAAGACTTCATCAAAGAAACAGTGAGAGAGAAATTGTTTGATGAGCCAGAGATAAGCAAGGATGAGTTGAATCTGGTAAAGAAACTTGTTGCAGTAAGTGAAAAGAAAAAGCTCTATGGTACAGAGGAAGAATTATTCAATAAGTTAGGGAGAACCTAACAAGGGAATATGAAATTATTCCGTCAACTTTTTTTCTTGAACAAATCAACAATCTCAGCGATGACGCAAAGAAACTAATTGGAGAAAAACTAAGTCTAGCAAAGATAAATCATTATAGGTTTAAGCGAATAGAAGGATACCAATTATTTCTTTTTAGAATTAGGTTTGAAGATGAGAGGAAAGAAAAAAGAGTAGTATATCTAGTGGATAAACCAAAAGTGAAGGTTCTCTGTATTCTTGACAGGAGTGGAGAATACAAACAATTCAGGAAATTTCTAAGAAGCCATGGCCACCTCTAAATTATCACTTTAACCCCAATCATATTTATAAAGAAAGCTTTATTCTAAAGAACTCAAGATGAATGACTTTTGGAAGGCAAAAAACGTTCTTGTAACCGGAGCAGATGGATTTATAGGCAGCTGGGTTGCTAAAGGACTAATTGATGCAGGAGCAAATGTATTCACAATAGTAAGAGACCTAAAAAGAGTCTGTAGTCTAGACCTTCTAAATATTAAAGACCATTTAACCATCATCCAGGGAGACATCATCGACTATGCCCTTGTAGAACGCACCATCAACGAAAAAGAAATCGATACTGTCTACCATCTAGCAGCACAAGCACTAGTACAAATCGCAAATGCAGGCCCACTCTCAACCTTCAAATCAAACATCGAAGGTACCTGGAACATTCTTGAAGCATGCAGACTACATAAAGTTAAAAGAGTAATCGTAGCATCAAGCGACAAAGCCTATGGTGTACAAAAAGAGCTACCCTACAACGAAGATTCACCTCTACACGGACTCTATCCTTACGATGCATCCAAAGCATGCGCAGATATCCTAACAAGATCCTATGCAACCTCCTTCAATCTAAATACAGTTGTAACCAGAAATGCAAACACCTACGGCCCAGCAGATCTAAATTTCTCGAGAATCATTCCAGACGCAATCGTAACCTTACTAGAAAATAAAGAATTCGTCATCAGAAGCGATGGAACTCCCGAGCGAGACTACATCTACATCAAAGACGTCGTATCAGCCTACCTCAAAATAGGAGAAAACATGGAAGATAAAAAAGGCCAAGCCTACAACTTCGGTTCCGGCATTCCCACATCCGTAAAAGAACTCTTCGCAACAATAGCGAAAGTACTAGGTAAAGATGCACAACCAAAGATTGAAGGGAAAGCAAGCAATGAAATTGACAGACAATTCCTCGATATCACAAAAGTAACTTCAACCTTCGATTGGAAACCAGAATTCACACTTGAACAAGGTCTAAAAGAAACCGTAGAATGGTATCAAAACAACAAGGAAAGACTAACAAGATGAAAGATGTTCTTATCTGCCTACCTACAAGAAACGAAGCAGCCAATATCCAATACATGATCGACAAGTTAAAAATTCTAAACTATCCTATTATCGTTGCCGATGCAAATTCTAGAGATGGAACTGTAGAGATAGCCAAAAAGAACAATATCGAAGTCTATCAAAGAGAGGGGCATGGAAAAGCCTACGGTGTAAGAAAAGCACTACAAGTAGCAAAAGAAAAGAAAGCGAAAATTCTAGTCTTCATCGACTGCGATCGTACCTATCCAACACAAGCAATTCCCAAAATGGTTGAATTAATGCAACACAACGACACAGTCATCTGCTACCGAAGCCAAAAACACATTAAACCTCTACACAGAATAGGAAACAACATCCATACCATTGCAATCAATCTTTTATTCGGCTCCAACCTAAAAGATATCAATTCCGGATTACGAGCAATACGTGTAGATAAATACAATAAACTCAGATCAGTTGGTTTCGATATCGAGGCAGAACTCACAATCATTGCAATCCGCAACCACCTCCGTATTAAACAATTCCTCATCCGCTACGAAGAACGCACCGGAGACTCCAAAATAAGACTTCAAGACGGCATCACCATCATGCTGAGAATTCTCAAAGAACGTTTACGATTCTAGTAAAACTTAAGAACTCATAAGCAATCATAAGCAACATGCTCTTCAACTCACTCCACTTCCTAATCTTCTTCCCCATAGTGCTCTTCATCTATTTTTCCATCGCTCACAAATACCGTTGGATTGTCCTTTTACTCAGCAGTTATTATTTCTACATGTCCTGGAAGCCAGAATACATCATCCTCATCATGATTTCAACGATTATAGATTATATTGCAGCAATCCAAATAGAAAAATCCGAATCAAAAGCAAGAAAAAAGAATTTCCTCATATTAAGTCTAGCAACAAATCTAGGATTACTCTTCGCTTTCAAATATTTCAACTTCTTTAGCGAATCCACTCGCGCCATCTTACAACACTTCGCTATTCCATTAGATCCCATGACACTCAAAGTCTTATTACCAGTAGGAATCAGCTTCTACACCTTCCAAACTCTAAGCTACACCATAGATGTGTACCAAGGAAAAATAAAACCACAAAAACATCTAGGAATCTTCGCAGTATACATAGCATTCTTCCCCCAACTAGTAGCAGGACCAATAGAACGAGCAAAAAACCTCCTGCCACAATTCCTAGAAAAACATAATTTTGATTACAAAAGAGCCACAAACGGACTAAAACTCATGCTCTGGGGCTTCTTCAAGAAAATCGTCATTGCAGATCGTTTAGCAGTACTTGTAAACACCATCTACAACGACCCCACAGGATTCACCGGACTACCTCTAATCATAGCAACCATCTTCTTCGCCTTCCAAATCTATTGTGATTTCTCCGGATACTCCGATATCGCAATAGGTTCAGCCCAAATGATGGGGTTCACCCTAATGGACAACTTCAAACGTCCCTATTTCGCAAGATCCGTCTCCGAATTCTGGAAACGATGGCACATTTCATTATCCACATGGTTTAGAGACTATGTCTACATCCCATTAGGGGGAAATAAAGTATCAATTCCAGGGTGGCACCTCAATATCGCAATTGTTTTCTTATTATCAGGATTATGGCACGGCGCATCATGGACCTTCGTGGTATGGGGAGCCATCCATGGAGCACTCTTAATCATTGAACGCCTAACAAAACCGCTAAAACAAGCATTTTTCAACATAACCAGGATAACAAGACTTCCAAAATTAACCCACCTAATAGAAATGGTATTCACTTTCTCAGTTGTAACGATAGCCTGGATCTTTTTTAGAGCAAATTCGATTGCAGACGCCTGGTACATCCTAACACATCTCTTCACCAACCTTACATTTGCACAACTCAACATCCAGATGGGCGCAAAGTGGATATCCCTGATTGTAGCCGTAGGAGTCATTGCATTCATGGAGTTCGTCCACCTTATACAAGAACACAAAACCATCCGACAGTTCATGTCCAACAAACCAGTAGTACTACGCTGGATAGTATATCTAGCAATCATCCTAGCAATAATTATATTCGGAGTCTTCAACAACACACCATTCATCTATTTCCAATTTTAAAATGAAAGAACACAAAATAAAATTCGTAA
This sequence comes from Nanobdellota archaeon, assembly GCA_027623355.1. Taxonomy (GTDB): domain Archaea; phylum Nanobdellota; class Nanobdellia; order Woesearchaeales; family JACPBV01; genus JAQBWB01. The sequence continues at coordinate 3,860 of JAQBWB010000002.1, forward strand.
AAAGAGGCACCCTTTTCCTACTCATAGCCCTAATCACAATCCTTCTAATTAATCAAGCCTATATCACTAAAATCCTACCAAAGAAGCAAGTCTTCAGAAAAGAGACCGAGTGGCAAACATACAAGTCTTCAATTCCAAACGCAACACTCCAATACGCCCTCTTCGGTGATTCGCATACACTCTATGCATCAAATCCAAATTTCATAAACAACTCCTATAACTTCGCGTCATCTGCAGAAGGTTACATCGAAACCTACTACAAACTAAGAAAGATAATAGAAATCGACAACATCGAAATAAAAACAATCATCCTAGAAGTAGACCCCCACACCTTTTCCGAAAAAACAAGAGCAAACGAAGGACTATTCCATGAATTAAGATATTACACCCAATTCATTCCTCTAAAAGAAATAGCAAAGCACAAAGAACAGAGCATCATCTCATTAGCAATAGAAAACCATTTACCCATTATCGGAAAAGGGGATGAAATACTTTCACAAGTAGTTTCAAGCGAGATAGATAAAGGATGGATTAGTAGCAAAAAAGTGTTTGAAGACAAAGACAAACAAAAAATAGCAAGAACCCAATACAAAAAACACTTCACTGCTTCCCCAAACCTAATACAAGAGAAAACATTCACTTACTTCAAAGAACTCCTCAAATTCGCAAAAGAAAACGAAATCAACATCGTTCTAGTCACCTACCCCCTCACTAAAGAATACCAAAAAGAGATAGAAAACCTACAATTAGATACTTACTACAACACCATTCTCAAAGAAGCAAATACTATCAGCACATCATACCATATTCTAGAATATCAAGCCCTATTCCTAGAACATCCAGAATACTTTGGAGATGCAGACCATCTTAACCATCAAGGCGCAGAACAATTTTCAAAAAAACTACAAGAAGACTTAATCACGCTTATATTTAAATGAGCGCACATACCAAAAAACATAACCAAGAACAAAAAGTAACGTCACAATAGAAATCCAAACCCCCTTTCTAAAAGAATCCGATGAATAGTACAATACAACCTCCTCATCCGCAACAATCAAGGCACTACCCACCCCATTCGCACGATACAAGGTCTGTTCCCCACTAGCCCGCCATTCAGGGAACTGAGAAAACTGCTCAGCCAACACCACAATTCCAGAATATCTAGAACTATCTACAGTATACCCATTTGGAGTGTAATCAAGAATATCAAAAGGAGTAACCAAACCAGGACTCAAACCCTTCAAAAATGAAACAACCTCATCAGTACCAAGGGCAGTCTTTCCCTGCAACACATCAGGCAACAACACCCCCCCACGTTCAACAAATATTCTCAAAACATCAATATCAAGTTCAGATAGTGTAGAGCCCGCCAAAAAGATAACCTCTGCATGTTCAATCAAAGCATTAGAAGAAGGATGCTCACCACCAAGAATAATGACCATTGAGGTAGGATCAAAGCTATCCTGCACCATAAGGGAATACATCAGCTGTTTTGCATCGTTTTCCTTACCATACACCACAATCGGATGCGAAACAGCATAAGCACGAGGCAACCAATCAGTTAACTCATACAAATAAGGCCCATACTCCGGATCTCCAGGGAAGACAAATTCACAAGCCCCACAAACTTCATAGGTATCAACCAACTCCAAACGAGAATCATTAACTTTTTTGCTAGAATAAAAGTAACGAGTATTCAACATCTGGTAAAACTTCAAAGGATTATATCCTCCAGCTCCTAGCAAATATTCATTCACATACGAAGGCACCCACACATTGATAGCACCCCAAACAACCTGTTGTTTGTAAGGAATCCCATATACCGATGCCGGAGCACCTATCCAGGTAGTCTCCAGATTATGAATCCTAAATACTCCCTTCTGTTCAGAGAGATAAGAAAACAGTGCATTATCCTCCAACATACTCTCGTACGTGTACGGTTCCTGAGTATCATAATCAGCTCGAGCCGTAAAATAACCAACGTTCAAGAGCAATCCCAAAACTAAGACTACAAAAACACCAAGAATAACTTTTTTCTGCTTAAACAATGATATTCGTGAGGAAAGATAAGAAAACAAAGACTGGGCACCCTGTGCGGCCAAAATACCAGCCGGAAATCCAACCAAATACAATATCCGGGCGATATGATGCCCCCGATTAAATCCAGGAAAAAACTTCCACAGTAAATAAAACAAAGATCCCCCACTTGCAGCAACAAAAAGCAATACCAACATCACCCATCCCAACATCACCGAGCGCTTTCTCCAGGCAATCAATGAACAAAATACCAAGAACAAAGCGACATATCCAATAGCAACCTGATCTGCACTGCCCAAGTACACCGGACCAATTGCCCCCAATACGAGAAATGGATGAACCCAATAATCTGATGCCTTTTCAAGCACCAAGTACGAATCCCGAGCACCCTCTAACGATCTTCCCGAACTCAAGCTAGAATGCTCACCAAAATCAAGCACAGGTAAGATCTTAACAGCACCCAATCCAACACACACAATAACCGCTACGAAACCTATCGTAACAACACGAACCAGGACAGATGTACTAAGCTTAGAGAGAACATGCACCATCAAGTACACCCCAAACAAAAAGGCAGTGTAAAAGAAAATAGGAGGATATCCTTGATTGAATTGCAGTACAAAAGCAACCCCAATGAGCATACTCCAAAATACTCGCTCTCTCATCAGACGAGAAGCAAGCGCATGAGCCAAAAACAAAAACACAACAGGAACGTAATAGTATGCCAGCAACATCTCATCGCCCAAGGTCAATGTATTCTGCAAGGGAAACGCACTAAACAAGAACACCAAGCTTCCAATAACCGCAAATTTGTCCTGAATCTTAATCTTTCTAAGATAGTAAAACATTGCAATCCCGCCCATAATCATCAGCAACATTTTCTCCAGATTAAATGCAGCAGCTACCGATACAAAAGAGGAAAAAAGCGTAAAGGGACGAAACACCATATTCTGAGCCTGTCCAAAGAAGGGAGTTCCACCAAAATAATAAGGAATCCAATGCGGAAAGAACCCCTCGCGAACAGCCTCCTGAATAAAGCTCCCCATCGTCAAGTAAAAACCACGCTCACCGTGATGGTTAATGTGATTCAACCTAAAAAATCCAGTATAGCCAAGATAAAAGAACATCAACACGACCAAAACCATCAACCACCTATTCTTCCTAAAGAACTCCTTCATTTTTGTATCAACCCAATCATCTGAAAAACAATAAATTTAGCAAGAAATAACGTCCCAATTACGACCGAACTAGCAACCCATCCTGCTACCGAAAAATAATCTACTAATAACGAAATAAATGCAATCGTCAACAACGGAAAAAAAATATTTGCAGCAGTATATTTGAGAAACTGAGCATGAATTAATTTAATAGCAAGATAATGATAGTATCGACCAAAGAATGCAATAACAACAACCATCGTACTACCCCAAAAACCAGAGAATCCAAGAACATCAATCAAAAATGAGGTAAACAACATAGTGAGCACAGCCCATACTACACCAACACTCAAGAATTTCCCAAAATCAAGCATCAGTTTTTTCTTTTCCATAATCGAAACCCAAAATAACCCAGAACAATAAAGATACTCAGCAGTGTAATCCAAACACCAACCACATACGATCGAGGAAGATAACTAAACTGCAGACTTTCAACTGAACCATCCAGGTACAAAGCAGTATTCATCCGATTAGCAATAATTAAGTCATGACTTTTGCCCCGATCATCTTCAGCTTTCCATCCTTTAAACTGTGAAAACTTCTCGCTGTATACCAAAAATCCTTTTTCACCCGTAACATCAACCGTACGATGATCAAAGTCCGACATCACAATAACATCATCATCAATCATCCGCAAACTAGTATTAAATGAATCAAGCACAGCAATCAACCGAGCATCCGAAAGCTGCTGCTCACCTTTTGTAATATCGGGTAATAACACCCCTCCCTTGCGTACATATTCTTCTAGTAATAGTTGGGAGGAACCATCAACTGAACCTTCAGTAAGCACAATAGCAGAATATTTACTCAATGCAGTCATCGAATAATCGCCTATAGTAGCCTTACCCTGCAATAGAGTCATATGGCTAGGATTGTAAGAGGGATGCAACATTAACCCATAACTCATCTGAACAACAGCATCTTCTTTACCTACAACAAGAATAGCATCATCAATCATGTACGCTCGTGGCAGGAACTGTGTATTTTCATACACATACGGGCCCCATCCCTTATCCAGATGCTCATCCGGACTTGGAAAGCAGATAGTACAATCATCAAACCGCTTAACAAACCTAAATCCAGAAAGATTCAAGGGTTCACGAGCAGTCAAATACTTCACATTTAATATTCCCCAGAATCGTGCAGGATCTCTAAACGAAACACCCAAATATTCATTCATATATTTAGGGTTCCAAATAGTATCATATTTGTAAATGTGCTCTAACCGTAACGGAACGTTGTAAAAGTCAGTTCCCCAGTCAATTCCCCTAGTCTCCCACGTCTGCATCCTAAAATGGCCGGGTTGAGAACTTATGAACTGCAATGCATCATTACCAGCAATCGCATCATTAACATCATACCACTCACCCTTTTCAACGCCCGAGTACGGGCTAACGTTAAACACCACTAAATTCAAAAACAACAAACCGAGCAATGACCAAAAGAAGACATTCTTCTTAGCAAACCGCTTTGAAAACTCCGCAGCACCAAAACCAGCTAAAATACTAAAGCAAAATGCAAACATGAAAATACTTCTGTCGATATAACGCAAACTCTTGAAGAATGGAACAATATTCCAAAGTAGTTTATACAAACCAAACGTGTTAGTCGTAACTAAAACAGCAAACACACTAGCAATCGTGAAGAACAACACCTGTTTATTCCTCCACCGTTTCCAAATCGCAAACGCGCCCAGTAAAAAGGCAATAATACCGACATGATCGCTAATCCCTTTTCTTTGAATATCTGGAAAGCCTTCATACAAAGGTTCAATCAACCGTCTAGGAATATCCGAATACTGAATCTGCCTTCCCGAAGACTGTTCCCAAACCGTATTTCCTCGACTGGTATCTCCGATAAAGCTTCCCTGCGGCACAATCCTTTGAGCACTTAACCCAAAAAACAACACCAAAATAAAAAATGCAGCGAAACCCGTCTTCACCAAACGAGCCTTAGAGAATTTTGAAAGAACATGATATACCAAGAACAATCCAAAGTACAATCCAAACCACATAGTAACCTTATTGTCAGCGTTCATCCTAAACAACAAAGAAAACACAATACTCGCAAGCACACTATACTTCAACCAATCCTTTTCCATAACCGCCTTCATCCCGAGCATAAACCCTAAAGGCATCAGAGCATACCCAGACAACGTTGAAGACCAACCCCAACTCAACAATTTAAGCATGTGAGCATTCAAAATATACACAAATGCAGCAATAAAGGCATACCTCCTTTCAAGCCCCAAATACTGTGCAAAGAAGTACATAGAAATGCCAGCGATCAAAAACAAGACCAAATAATTCAACTTCAACGCCAAGACCGTGCTAGGAACCAATAGCAATAGCGGAAAGTAAAAACTGTCAAGACCCTCAGAAGGCTTCATCAATAAGGGATTACCACTAAACCCATAAGGATCCCACAACGGCCAAAAATCACCATATTCCGTAAGCGAAATCTTCAACCGCTCAATCTGAGGATAATATCCAGTCAACATATCTCTCCCAGGTAATGTAGAATCAAGAAACTGCGAAAGAAATAAAGGCGTAAAAACCAAGAAGAACAACAAGTAAGGCAAATGCGGCTTTATCCTAGAAGATACACTCTTTCGCATACTCACAATAACCCCAAACTCAATAAAAAGCTTTGGATTTGACAGATTTAATCCTATTTCAGATATCTTTTTATAGCAACCATCACAATAAAAACCTATGAAAAAGCAGGTAAAAATACTCGTAGCAATAGCAATCACCCTCGGACTACTGTTCATTCTAGCACAATCAATAACACTAGAATCATTAAAACAAGCCTTCCAATCGTTCTCACCAATCATTCTAGCTATAGCATTCATAGCATATGTAGTAGCTAACTATTTCCGAGCAGCAAGATTCCAAGGAATGTTAGAAAAGCATGTCTCAACTAAGAACCTTTTCGGAATCGTCTGCCTCCACAACCTATTCGCACAACTTCTACCAGCAAGAACAGGTGAAGTAAGTTTCCTAGTCATGATAAAAAAGAAGGGCATAGCAATAGAAAACAACATCGCAACCTTAGGAATGGCCCGTATTCTAGACGCATTTGTCGTAGCTGCAATCCTGGTCATAGGAATCCTAGCCCTCCCCACAGCAGAAGCAAATCTCCTAACCATCTCAGTAGCATTGTTAATACTTCTAGCCCTAGGCCTACTAACACTCTACGCCCGCCCCAACTGGATAACGATGATCATCGAATGCATTCTACCCAACAAACCAACCTGGCTCAAGACCCTAAAAACAAAAATCATCGGAACCATCCATGCATTATCCAAAATCCTCCACAACAAAGGAAAGATAAAACTCACAATCAACACCCTAGGCATCTGGCTCTTCATGTATATTTCAACCATAGCACTCCTAAAAGCAGTAGTACCCGAAATCACCTTACTAGGCTCACTCTTAGTAGCAAGCCTACCGGTAATCGTCTCAGCATTACCCATCCACGGAGTTGCAGGATACGGATCAACCGAAGTAGCCTACCTCTTACCGTTAGTCTTACTAGGAATCTCAGCAGAAACAGCCATTGCAGCAGGATTCGCAATTCACTCAGTAGAATTAATCTTTATGCTAGCAGCTGCACCGCTAGGATTCTTTAACAGATAACGCATTCTTCCATTTACTAACATACTGTTCCCAGCTAAACACAGAAGCATAGTACAATTGAGCACCCTCACCGAGAGCATGACGCTTGCGAGCATCCAAAGCAAGTGATTCAACACCTGCAACCAAAGAATCAACATCATTAGCAACTATCATCGCATTCTTAGCATTCAGATGGCACCTATGGGACTCAGTAGAAACCGCTAGTATTGCCTTTCCAGCACGCAAGAACACCGTAACCTTCGAAGGAAACCCATTATCTAAATACCGTAAAGACAAAGCAATGTCTCCTAAAGCAACAATCGAAGGCATCTCAGAAAATTCAGGCGAATAAGTAATCACATTCGAATAAGCAGAAGGATCAAACAACGAACGTATATCTCCATCACTTCCCGCAATCAAAAACTTAATCCGAGAAAAGATTTCATGTTTACTCGCAGCTACAGCAGTAATCAAAGACACCAACATCTCACTGCCCTGATAATGAGCTAAGTTACCTATCCACAACACAACAATATCGTTATTCTCAATACCAATCTTCTTCCGCAAAGAACTTACAGCACCCATATCTGCCTTTTCGTTCCTATTAGCCGGCACAACAGGCATATCAAAGGACTCAACCGAAGGATACCTCTCCTTCAAATAAGAAACCTCCCGAGTAGTAATCGGAACCAACACATCAGCCCCACGAAACACAATCTTCTCATATCCACGAAGAATAAAACTCAAAACCCCACCAGGAGCGCAACTTTCATGCGGCAAACAATGCATCCGATACACATGTCGAGTCTTGAACAATTTACGCAAGATTAAACCAGGAAACGCACCATCCTCCAAACTAACAATCTGTGAATAGGTAGTATGTTTCATCAAGGAATAAGCCTTAGCAAAAAGCAAAGGCATCAATATCAACTTACGAATACTAAATCCAGGTGGAAGTGAAGAAAAAGGATGCTTAACCCTATGAACGGTACAATGCTCTATCTTCGAAGCATCACCAATAGAGGTAGTAACCAAATCAACCGCAAATCCACTCTCAATCAGAGCGTGTACAATATTAAGAATAGCTAATGGAGTCCCCCTATTGATAACATAGGGTTGAGGACACAATAAAATAACTTTTTCTCTCATAAACCGAATAACTTGGACCTAATTAAATGTCTTGCGGTACCAAGCAACCGTTTCAGCAATACCATCCGGTAAAGAAGTAGGGGGTTCCCAATTAAGCAGCTTCTTCATCTTTTCACCAATTAAAATCTTCTTCATAGCACCGTCAGGTTTATCCCTAGCATACGTAAAACTACCACTCCACCCAGCTGCCGATTTAATCATCTCAGCCAATTCGCTAATAGAAACACCCTTAGTAACACCAATATTCATAACCTCATTCGCCGTAAAAGAATCAAACTGTTCAACAGACCGAATGATAGAGTCAGCACCATCCTCGACATACAACCATTCCCGTATAGGTTTACCCGAGCCCCAAATCTCAATAGTAGCATCTCCAGTATCCTGGGCCTCCATAATCTTCTTCAATAACGCTCCAAGAGCATGACTCCGAATAGGTTCAAAATGATCGTGAGGACCATACATGTTAGGAAAAATTAAATGAACGGGTTTAAAATCAGCATCCTGTTTACAATACGATAAGCAAGCACCCCACAACAGACGTCGAGGCATAGCATAACTCAAAATAGATTCATGTACCGCACCCTCCCAAAGAAGAGATTCCTCATATTCACCTAATTTACCGGGGTACACACAATTAGGAACAACATTCAATACTTTCTTTACACCACTAGCATGACAAGCCTTAATTAAATTCAATCCAATATGAACATTATCCTCAAAGATCTCAACCGGATACAGAGCATTATAGCCAATACCACCTACGTGAGCAGCACAATGCACAACAAGTTCAGGCTTCTCAGAATCTAAAAAACTTTTAAACTTTTCAAAATCACGAATATCAATGCCCTCGCCCCGACTACAAGAAACAACCTCATGACCTGCAGCCCTCAATTTAGGAACTAAAGCCTTCCCTAAAAATCCAGTTCCACCCGTAACGACGATTTTCATGCGTAAAACTCCTTGATAGCAAAACTTATGGCATCAATCTGTTCATCAGTAACCTTAATAGACGATGGCAACCATAATCCTTTGCCAGCAAATTCTTCAGTAACCGGAAACGAACCACTCACAGAATAAGCCTCCTGCGAATGAATAGGCGGATAAATAGGACGACTACCAAAACCTTTTTCCTTAAGAAATGCAACCAACTCATCTCGCCTAGAAACATACACATCGATAAACCAAGGTGCAGTATTTTCCAAATCAGTAGCAATAAAAGAAACCTCTTTAACCTCAGCTAAACCATCCTGATAGCGCTTAAACATTTCCTTCTTACGTGAAACTCGTGAACCCAATTTCTTCATCTGTTCAACGCCAATTACAGCCTGCATATCAGTAAACTTGAAATTATAACCAATCGAATCGTGAAAGTCATTTCCACCCGAGCTTCTACCAAAGTCCTTCAACTTTCGCATCTTTTCATACAGACCATCATCGTCCGTAATCAAAGCACCACCCTGTCCTGTGGTAATAATCTTAGGAGCGCTAAATGAAAAGCTACCGATAGAACCATACCGACCAATGTGTTTACCCTTGTAAAAACTTCCAAGAGACTGAGCAGCATCCTCAATAAAGAAAATACTGTGCTTATCACAAAAAGCTCTAACCAATTCTAAATCATTAGTCCGACCATTAAAAGAAACATACATCAATGCCTTAGTTTTTGGAGTAACAGCTTTCTCAGCAGCCTCCAAGTCCATACATAAGGTATCCGAAGCAACATCAACAAACACAGGACTAGCACCAATCATCTTAGCAGAGTTAGGAGTAGCAATCATAGTCATATCAGGAACAAGTACCTCATCCCCAGCTCCAACACCAGCAGCTAACAAAGCAAGTGACAAACTAATCGTACCGTTATTAGTAACAACACAATGCTTTGCACCTGTAAAGTCACAAATCATCTTCTCAAACTCCTCAGTTTTCTTAAATTCAGTCAACCAAGCTCCAGAAGACAGATAGGAGTTCATAGCCGAAACCTCAGCATCATCAATAACAGGCTCCATCTGTGGAATAAAATCACTCATCCTCAATCACCTTTTTATCTTTCTCAATTCCCGGGTACGGACCATTCTTGACCTCAAAAACCTCGGTACCATCCTCTAAAATGTGATACGAATGACCTCCCAGCATAACCAAGATAGCCTGACCTTCTTTAATCGTAAACTTCCCAATAACCGACTCATCCTCGGCATACAAAGTAACCTCTAATGAACCCTTCTTAACGTACACAAATTCCTGTGTAATGTTTGATACACGCTCACAAACCTTATGTGAATGAGGTTTAGTAACATAGCCAGAATCATACCTCCAAGATCCAACCTGAACAAACTTCTCATCCTCAGTGTAGAATGATAAACCAGAACCTAAATTATTACCATCAATAATACGAGCATACTCCTTTCCTTCATGTTCAATCTTCTGCATATTCTCTACCATAGTATTAGTACCGCTTATAGCTGTATAATGTTTTATCCTTATAATAATTTTTAACACAAATATCTGCAATAATACCAGAGACAATCAAGTTCAATCCAATCAGAACTAAAAAGATTGCGACCGTAGGCAAAAAGGTATTAGACAAATCAACATCCTGAAAGATCTTCAAGTAAATAGAAAAGAGACCAGACACAAAACCAAGGAAACCTACCGATAACCCTAAGAATCCAAATACATGAATAGGTCTATTGGAATACTTCTGCCAGAACCACACCAAAATAAGATCCATAAATCCCTTAAATAAGCGAGACATCGAATATTTAGTCTTACCATGTTTTCTGGCACGGTGATTCACCTTAATCTCACCCACGTTAAACCCTTTCCAAGTAAGTAACGCAGTAATATAGCGATGCATCTCACCAAATAATCGTAAATCTTCTAGACATTCTTTTTTATATACCTTAAGCGAACATCCAGAATCATGAATCTTCTCACCAGTCATCCATCTTCGCAGAGGATTAGCGAGTGCAGAAAAGAATTTTTTAGAAAGTGAATCACGTCGAGCTGTTCTCCAACCACTAATAGCGTCATACTTATCAGTTAAAGCTTCCAACATCAAAGGAATATCATGAGGATCATTCTGAAGATCGCTATCCATAACAACAACCACATCACCCGTAGCTTCTGTAAAGCCAGCCTCCCATGCAGAGCTCTGACCAAAGTTCCGTCTAAAGCGCAATGCAACAACAGATTTATCTTTTTTCTTAATCTGCATAATCTGCTTAAAGGTACCATCCGTCGAACCATCATCAATGAAGATAATTTCATACGTATGCTTCATCGAATCTAGCACCGATTTCAACTCGGAATACAAAGGAACCATGTTAGCAGATTCATTGTACGTTGGCAAGATAATGCTTAATTTCATAGTCGTCTAGGGTTAAAATTCGCTATATAAACATTTGTTTTCCACCAGTATGTTCCACTGGGGGGATGCAAATGTGCTCAATCACCATCAAAGTGGTTATCGACACATTTGTTTTCCACCAGTATGTTCCACTGGGGGGATGCAAATGTGCTCAATCACCATCAAAGTGGTTATCGACAGCTTCGCCTAACCCTGTAACCTCCCAATTATTGAGGTAGTTGAATACCCATCTAAAAGCGTAACAACATGAATTCTACCGCCATTTTTCTTTACAGTAGCACTTTCAATACAATCCTCGCCATACTCACTCCCATTGACATGCACCTCAGGTTTCAATACCTCGAGCAGCGCATCAGGAGTCTCCTCTGAAAATATAGTAACATAATCAACACAACCTAACCCAGCAAGCACTCTAGCTCTATCCACATCAGAATTAATTGGACGCGAATCACCTTTATTCCTCTTAACAGAGGCATCATCATTAACTCCAACAATCAACACATCACCCTGCTTCCGAGCTTCCTCTAAAAACGCAACATGACCTGCATGTAAGATATCAAACGTACCATTACACGTAACAATATTCTTTCCAGAAGATCGAAGACCATCAACAAGCGAAATCAATTCTTCGCGACTTTTAACCTTACCACTAGTAAGCATGTTCAATCTCCTCTCGTAACTGATCTAAACTACAAGATGATGTACCAATCTTACCAACAACAATTCCTGCAGCATGATTAGCGAGCAAAGCAGCCGAATTCAAATCAGCTCCCGCAGTCAAAGCAAGCGCCAAGGTAGCAACAACCGTATCTCCCGCTCCAGAGACATCATACACCTCTTTAGCCTTCGTAGGAATTTCAGAGTAATCAGCATTCTTTTGGAACAATCCCATCCCTCGTTCACCCATCGTAATCAAGACATCAGCTCCTAGCTGACCCACTAAAGCATTACCTATTTTAGCAATCTCATTCTCACCAGCAACCATCTCCTGAGCCTCCTTGATGTTTGGAGTAATCAACCGAGCACCAGCATACCATGCAGAGTGCTTAGGTTTAGGATCAACAATAATCGGAGCATCAGTAAGCTTATTTATAGAATCAAGAACATTCTTAGTAATAACACCTTTAGCATAATCAGAAATAATAATAGCATCAATATCCTTCAATAACGGAGTAATCTTATCCAATAACATTTTTTCAACATCCGCACTCAAATAATCATCCTTCTCATGATCATATCGAATCAACTGTTGATTCTGGGCCATAATCCGAGTTTTCTTTGTTGTAGGCTTCGAAGCATCCTGAATAATACAATGAGTATCAATCCGTCTTTTCAACATCCCATTAGTAAGCGAAACACCTGCACCATCATTACCTATAACCCCAGCAACAAATACCTGCCCGCCTAAACTAGCAACATTACTAGCAACATTAGCAGCTCCACCCGGAATAAAAGCCTCCTTCAAAACTCTAACAACCTGAACAGGAGCCTCCGGACTAACGCGAGTAACATCTCCAAAGAGATAGACATCAAGCATAACATCTCCTACCACCAGGATCTTTTTCTGCTTAAATCCCTCCAACAAACCTAACAGTTTATCTTTCATGAGTATCTAACCATGCAAAATAATCTGCAATCGCCTCCTTGAGTTTCCATTGAGCAGTATATCCTAATGCAGACGTAGCCAAATCAACTGAGGCATGCGTATGCACCTGATACGATGCAGTATACGGGTTAGGAATCCATCTCTCCGATTTCGAACTACCCAAAACCGATTGTACCATTTGCAATACAGATGCAAACGGCGTTGCAATTCCAGTTCCAACATTATACACTCCAGATGAAGTAGCATCTAACGCTTTAACCGTAGCACTAACAACATCCTTAACATAAATATGATCGCGCTTCTGATTCCCGTCTTCAAAAATACCTGGATCCTCACCCGATTGAATCTGTTTTCTCCACTGATAAATCATACTCGAGCTAGCTCCTTTGCCAGCCTCTCGCATCCCAAACACATTGAAATAACGCAAGCCAACAACAGTAAGCTGACTAAAATGCTCCTTAGCAATAACATCCATCTTCACCTTAGATCGAGAGTAAGCATTCAATGGAGCAACAGATTGACTTTCCTTCATAGGAGTTTCACCATTACCATACACTCCAGCAGAGCTAATATACACAAGCTTAGCTTTTTTATCAAGTGCAAGCTTCAACACATTGCGAAACCCAGAAACATTAGCCCTAACCATTTCCTCATCATCAGTAAACGTGGTATCCGTAATAGAAGCCTCGTGAATGATAGCATCAAAATCAGAATCTAAAGAAAACGGTTGAGAAACATCAATATCCAAAATACCGCCATCAAATCCATCTAAATTCTCAACATGACCCGAACTCAAATTATCCAAAACCGTAACATCATGCTTATCCTTCAAAGCATGCACAATATTAGAGCCAACAAACCCAGCTCCACCAGTTACTAAAATTTTCATTAAACTTCCTCCGGAATCTCTATAGTAGAAAGATCAACAGCACCACTATCCTCACTTCGATATGAGTCAGAATCTTCGTGATGGGTACTAAATTCAAAAATCTCACTATCCTCCAATCCAGTAAAACGATGGAGTGTATTAGGAGTAATCAATAAGGACTGACCCGGACGCATAATCTGCCGCTCATCGCCCAATTCCATGAGCACCTTGCCTTTAGTAACGTAAAAAGTCTCATCTTTGTTCTTGTGTTGATGCACACTACATCTAAAACCCTTCTTCAATTCCAGAATCTTGCCACAATACTCTTTATTGACAATCCAGACCTCTTTACCCCAAACCTTATCAACTTCTTTGTGTTTTGTAACAATATCCATGGTATCCTCTTGGGGTATGAACTATTCATACCATATACACTAGGAAGTATATAAAGCTTACGCTTTAAACACGTTTTCCTCACTAGAAAGAAGATACAAAAGTACTTATACTAGTATACCTTTGCATACTTTAGTGAAAAAGACCAAGATAGCAATCTCAGTAAATCCAACACTCCTTGCACAGATAGATGCCAAAGTAGATGGCTCAATTATCAGATCCCGTTCTCAAGCCATGGAATACTATCTCCAAAAAGGCCTCCAAGAAAGCTCAATCACAACAGCAGTCCTATTAATCAGAGGCTCACACCACGATATCTGTCTAAAAACAATAAACAACGCAACATTACTCCAAAAGCAAATTCAATTCTTCGCAAATAGCGGAATAAAAAAAGTCCTTATCGTAACCCAACACTCCACACTAACAAATAAACTACTCCTAGAAACAGAAAAAGCACCTATTGAAACCACGATTATCGAAAAAGAGGCAAAAGGCAACGCCCAAGCACTCCACGCAATAAAAGACCAACTCCCCGACACATTTATAGTAATGTCTGGAGACACCTACAACAAGTTCGACCTCACCAAGATGATAAAAAAACATCTAGGCGCAGACAAACTAGCCTCAATGGGATTAATGACAAGATCAATTGCCGCAACCTATGGGAATGCCATCCTTGACGGGGACTTAATCATAGACTTCCAAGAGAAACCCAAAGCAATCTCCTCAAATATCGTAAATGCAGGAATCTACATCTTCAAAAAGGAAATCTTCGAGCTGTTTGAAAAATCAAGCTCACTAGAAAAAGACATATTCCCCAAAATAGCAAGAATAAAACAACTACTTGGCTTCTTCACCCACGGTGAGTATGAGCATCTAGAATAGCAGCATTGCTGACGCCCATCGAGGTGCATGAGTTTAAAGAACTCATCATCGCACCGTACCTCAGCAATGCGCCAGAGGCAAACTATAAAAACGCTCTCAATCCAAAAAGAATATGAACGTCATAACTCAAACCCTTCTGCCAACCTTCCTCATCATTCTAGTAGGATATCTCATAGGAAAGAAAAGAAAAGTAGACTTAGTACCCTTTACCGACCTCATCATATACATCACTGGACCCGCATTAATAATCTTCTCAATAGCAAAATCAACCCTAGACCTAAAAAACGCAGCCAACATATCTATTTCCTCATTTTTAGTCATCCTAGGAATGGGAACCATCACCGCAATAATACTAAAACTAACCAAATCAAAAAAGCGTGGACTATACCTTCCAATAACCGTAGGCAACACCGGTTTTCTAGGATTACCCCTTGCCTTATTCGCTTTCGGAAACGAAGGGCTAGCACGCGCCATAGTATACGACATCACCAATGCAATACTAATCTTCACCGTTGGAATATACCTAATAAGTAATCACTCCGACTTCAAAGAAGTGTTCAAAATTCCATTAATTTACGCAGCAATCCTAGGAGTAATCCTCAACCTCACAAAAACCACCATCCCCTCAACAATAGCAACCCCTCTAGAGATGATTGGTCTAACAACCATACCGCTAGCCCTAATGATCCTCGGCTACAATCTCACAAAAATAAAAATAACCTCCCTAAAAACAACAGTAGGTGCATCTCTACTAAGAATCCTAGGCGGATTCACCCTAGCCTTCATCATCACCTCCTTTTTAGGCCTACAAGGAATAGACCGCGGCATCGTCCTCATCCTAGCGGCACAACCCTCATCCATGATGTCAATGATTCTCTGCAAAAAATACGATCAAGATGCCGAGCTAGCAGCCTCAATAGTGTTTGTAAGTACGCTCATAAGCATCATCACAATACCTCTTATTCTCACCTTCGTACAATAACCAGGGGTATGTGCATAGCATCATCAAGTCGAAATATTTGAAATACAAAATTAGACTAACCAGAGGGTTGGCTCCTGTTGCGAGAAGCTCGCTTCTTGCTCGCTTCAAACATTGGAGAATGTCAGCCTCCATAACTATATGTAAGATTTCGAAGATGGTTGCTTTAGCAGCCTACGAACGCTAGTGACTATGCTATGCACATACCATTTTTCACAACTTATTTAAACCAAATTCAAGTTCTAAAACTTTATGGAAACCACAGATAAGATTTGGATGGATGGAGAGTTAGTAAATTGGCAAGATGCCAAGATTCATGTTATCAGTCACGCACTCCATTACGGCAGCTCAGTATTCGAAGGAATAAGATGTTATAAAACCGAAAAAGGCACAGCCATTTTTAGACTAAAAGAACATGTAGAACGTCTCTTCTTATCAGCAGAAACCCTAGCAATGAAGGTACCCTTCTCAAAAGAGCAAATAGAGCAAGCAATCATAGAAACCGTCAAGACAAACAAACTAGAAACAGGATACATCCGACCACTAATCTTCTACGGCTATGGCAAAATGGGGCTAGACCCCGTTGGAGCGCCCGTAAATGTAACGATAGCAGTTTGGCCCTGGGGATCATACCTGGGTGACGAAGCCGTCAAATTAAAAACGGCAGAAACCATCAGACTCCACCCAAAATCATTCAAACCACAAGCAAAAGTAGGCGGATTCTATGTTAATTCAATCTATGCCCACCAAGAAGCAAAGAAAGCAGGCTTTAACGAAGCGCTAATGCTTGACCACGAAGGAAACATAGCAGAAGGACCTGGCGAGAATATTTTCATGATGAAAGACGGAAAAATAATAACTGCAAAAGCAGGATCCATCCTACCTGGAATAACAAGAGACACAATCCTAACAATAGCAAAAGACAACAACATCGAAATAGAAGAACGCACCGTAACACCAGAAGAACTAAAACAGGCAGACGAAGTATTCATGGTGGGTACCGCAGCCGAGGTAACATTAGTAGACCAAATAGATGATACTGAAATAAAAAACAACCATACAGAAGAAAAAGCGAAATTCTTCAGAACCACCTACCTTGATATTGTACAAGGAAAGCAAGATAAGTACAAAGACTGGCTCACATTCTAACCAATATATTTAAGTACTCTTTTACCTAAATTATTCATATGAACAAAGCACTTCTAGTTTTGAACCTAGTAGCAGCTCTAGTAACAATCAATATTCTCATAGCAGAACCCTCTGTAATCGGACATGCCGTAGCAGAAGATGATGTATTCACGGTAAGCAAACCCGTAAAGATTGCAGTAGTAGTAATCATTCTAACGCTGATAGCAGATGTAGCCGTCTATGTTGCAGAACTAAAGAAAAAAGAACTCAAGGAATTAGGTTCCTCAATTAAAAATAAAGTAGAAAAGAATGTAAAAATAAACTTCAAAAGCGAGAAATCAAAGAAACCGGAAAAAATACTCCGTTTACAAACCAAAAAGAAAAAAGCAAAGAAGAAAATAATGCCTAAAAAATCAACAAAAAAATAAAGCCAAAAAAGAAAGTGGGAAGGCGCACCAAAAAATGAGCACAAACCTACACAGTTGGCTAACCTCAAAAGTTCCTCGACTCCGCTACCCGCAGGACATCAACACAATAATTTAAGGCTGCTTCATTCCTGATCTCACCTGGTTCACTAAAGCATTAATCCCTATGGACAGAGTTTCAACGTTACAGTTGAGACCACCTGCATAAGCAATGCCGCTTCTCCGGCTTCGACTCCCCTAAAGCGCGTTCAAGGTAACAGAAGAGCGCTACACTTCCAGCCTAGCCTTCCCATGAACCAAAAACCAACCTTCTTTTTTAAAGCTTTATGATTAAAGTATGTGCATAGCATCCTAAGGTCGAAATTCTTTCACCTTTCACAAGCAGGTGCGTTGCGAGGGGTCGACCCCTCCGGGGACGCAGCACCTTCAAGGAATAATCTCAGGAATTTCGAAGAGGCTATGCACATACTGATTAAAGCAACTTGTAATCACTTCTTTCTCTTCAAGTGCCTTCTAACACACATCCGAGTGTAGTGATGCTTTAGATGCACATGTGGATGCAGCACCTGACGCCACATCAACTTCCAATAGTGCCACGGCTTCTCCCATAGAGTATTTGGAGAGCTCTCCATAAAGTGGCCTACATACAACACATGCATCCGATCATGTGCCTTTCGAGCAGCATGCACATTACCTTTCTTCAAATGCCCACGAATAACCTTTCGTAGCATCTTCATCTTAAACAACGGATGATCAAATTGCATAACCCGTTTGCGATGCCTCTTAACCCGTTTCCACAGGTAGCGTTTTAGCAAGAAATTATGCTTGCCAGCATCAATCACCAAATAATGTCTGTTCAATTCCCGATACAATGCATGTGCCTCCTCAACACGCTTTTTTCGTGTATAATGATTCAACGACTTGTGCACCTTCCAGAACCGTGCAAATGATTTGTTAGTATGCACTAGAGTGAAGAACACAGCCTTGTTCAACAAGAAGGAAGCTAATATCAGTAAGAAGATTCTAATAATTTGCTTGGGAGTGATTGTTTTGAACGAAAATCCTTTGAAACAATCAATGGGACAGTTCAGTTCATCCTCTCCCTGTCCACAGACACCGTTACCACATTTACATCCCGTCGCATCAAAGGTAGCATCATCCGAAATCCGCTGCCCAACCAAGATGTATCTGTCTTTACTAGAGCAAGCATCAATATGTAAGTCATAATACAACGTGTTTCCAACAGCAGTTTCAACTCCCGCAGCTATAATTTCCCGAGCTATAATCTTCTCGATAAGTTTTCTTGAAACCTCTTGATCAATCAAACCAGTGTGCGTCACATTAATGTCCCAATAATTAGTACATCTATTGTTAATGTATTCATCCCCGATACGCTGAGCGCTTTTAATAGTGACCAAACCATCGTGAGTCTCATTAGTAGCATCAATTTCAAGCAAGTTACCAAACTGCTGCGTATTCGTTCCAGCAATAACAAAATAATCAACTCCAGGTAGTCGTGGAGTAACAAGGCCTTCTTTCAACAGATCAATGAGCTGGTTATTAACATTAAACAGGTTGTTGTACTTACTTACTTTGTTAACCAAGAACTTATACACCTTCAGATAATTTTCAAGGAACGCTGCACCTTCATTAGGAACACCCACCAAGATAACTTTTTTCACTTTAGGGATAAAGGTATATTTCTGTGTTACATTATTAGCAACAAACGCATCATACAACGTTTTCTGAGCAACAATCCCCCCTAGACTGTGAGCAGCAATGTACAAATTATCAAATTCTTCAACGTTCAACTCAATACTATCCATCAAATCTTGAGTAATATCATCTATTGTACGCGTACTACTATATCCATACGTCCACGTCTGGAACGGCTGCTCAGTAAGCTCGATATCAGCAATAATATCCTCAAACGTATCCGGACTACTAGTAAATCCGTGGACTAATAATACGGCATCTCGCGAAGTACCATTATACACTTTCTCGAATGAAGAGTTCACACAGAATTCACAGATAGTTCCCATAATCGTGAATAACCCTACGCTTTCATTGTCCAGGTACTGTTCAATCGATTCAATCTCTGCCGTCACCGTACCCGCATCCTTATCAATCACCCCACCTAATGGATTCCATTCATCATTCTGACGAGCAAAAATTTGCAATCCATCAATATCAATATTCTTAGTTTGATCCTCCAAATAAGCCAATGTCAATGTACTCGTTCCCGTATCCTCAATCCGCAAGTGCGACGGGTTACCAATAATTTTCAGGAACTCATTGACTGCCTCTTCTACTGTTTCATTACGTGCAACGAATTCAACACCATCAACCGTAACATTACCTTCAGAAAGATTAACATCTGTCGTATCTGCTTCAAGTTCCGTCCGTTTGAATTTGCCTGTATCCGAATCAAAGCACTCCAAGCGGGAAGTCACATTGATAAGAGTCGGAACACACACATCTCCAGTACATCTGAGCATCGTCAAGTTCACATACTGCTCAGGGATACTTACCGTAAAGTCAATCTCATGCCCAGCACACTGGATTCGGAACGGATCCAATACTACTTGGAATCCTTCAGGAACATCCGTTTCCTCAACTGTCGACTGATGAATACTAACATCTCCCCCCTTCCCGCCTGAAACCCGTCTACAAGGAAGTGTTGTAGCACCTAACTGGAGACCATTTTTAGATCCAGGAGATGCCAAAGAAACCGATGCAGCAGCAGCCGCAGGTGCAGCCGCAGGTGCAGCTGCAGCCGGAGCCGGAGGTGCAGGCGAATAGCTCACAGGACACGTGCCACAATCTCCCATACAGTTACTACACGTTTCAGCCCCGTTACAAGTGCCATCTCCACACCAATCACAATCAGCCTTACAGCTAGTAGCCTCACCCCCACCACAATACCCATCGCCACAGTAAGAGGAAGCAGCGACAGTAACCCTAACCTGTTCTGAGAAATAATACTCAGAATCATTGAAACCGATAGTTACGATAGACGAACCAGTATAATCCAGTGCAGGAGTAAATGTAGCAATCGAGGTTGTTTGATTAATCACCACATTAACTGTACTCGAAGTATTTCCAGTAACATTAAACGACATAGGGTCCCCATCTTGATCCGCATAATATTGCAACAACGTAATCGATTTAGGCGTATTCTGCCCGACACTTAGCGTAAGCAAGCTATTATTGATGAACGGAGGACTATTCAAAATCGTCAATGTCTCACTAAACACGGGCGTCCCATTATCAAACGTATCATCTGCCGTTGCCGATACATTCACGACATCCCCCTTAGAAAAGTTACTAGCACTAAACGTACCACTTATGGCATAGCTGCCTTGAGTTAAAGAAACAACCGTCTCATTTCTAGCAGGTGTACCATTCACATACCATCTAAAAGTAATACTTCCGCCATCCCCATCATCATCAGAATAGTTAGCCTGCACCCACAAATCATCCACAGATCGTACATTAGAATCATTCAACGTAACGTTATCCGCTACTGGAGGACTATTCACAATAGTAATCTCTGCACTGGCTACAGCAGGAGAGGTCCCTGCCACAGTATCCTTAGCAGTAGCTGTAACATATACAGTATTACCTCGAGAATAAAGCACACCAGTAAAGTTACCTACCGCGGTACCTCCCGTGAGAATGGTACTAGCAGTCTTACTAGAGCTAAAGATACTATTTACATACAATGCAAATGTAACATTAGAAGTATCCCCATCCGGATCCGTAACGGTAACATTCACACCGACAATATCTTTAGCCTTCACCTGCGTGTTGTTCAATAAAGGAACACCAACAGAAGGATACCCATTAGCGATCGTCGTAACATCGCTCCAATAAGTATCAGAAATATCGGTGCTATCATTCGCAACAATCGTCACATTAATCTCATCAGTTCGATTATAAAAACTGAGGCTAAGGTTCGATGACACAAAGGTACCATTTGTAAGATTAAAAATAGTTTCATTAAAGATAGCAGTAGCATTCAGGTACCACGTAAATGTCAAACTCCCATTATCTCCATCGTTATCGATAAAGGTAGCATTAATGGAGGCATTTTCAGAGGAATTGAAAAACGGATTAACAAAAGTTGCAAAGTTAAAGGAAATATTTTGAACAAGGGGGGGACCATTCGCAACCGTCAACGTAAGACTGGTAATCGTAGTATTATCTTCAGTATCATTTGCAACCACGGTCAAATTAATCTTATCATTCCTGTTAAAGTTAGCACTATCAAGAGTAGAGAACACAGTAGCTCCACTAGCACCCAAAGCAATGAATTTATTAGATTGAACAACAACATTATTTACCCTCCAATATAGGTTAGCGGTTCCAGTATCTCCATCATAATCCGAATAATTAGCCTCCCCATACAAATCATCATTCGAATTAGGAGCACTATTATTAATTCCAGGTCTGG
Organism: Nanobdellota archaeon; assembly: GCA_027623355.1. Lineage (GTDB taxonomy): Archaea > Nanobdellota > Nanobdellia > Woesearchaeales > JACPBV01 > JAQBWB01. The sequence continues at coordinate 25,990 of JAQBWB010000002.1, forward strand.
AAACATTTGAGGGCGTATTCGTAACCGTAGCATTCGTCCCCTTAATAGCCGCAACATTGTTAGTAGCATCCGTGGCATTAGCATAGGAAACAATCACTGTATTTTTCATGTAATTGTTATAACTAAAGTTCACCACAACAACCCCTCCGGATACAACATGATACACCGTCCTCCTATCCTCAATTCTTCCACTCACACTAAGATATATCGTAACATTCCCATTATCTCCATCAATATCGGTATAGGTAGTATTGGCAGTTACATTCGCACGCGAAATAGTTGTAGAAGTATTAATAATCGGCGCAGTAACCACTGGAGCACCATTCGCAACCGTTAAACTCTGACTATTCACAACTGTTGAATTATCACTACTATCATTAGCATATACCGAGAAATTAATGATTAATCCTTTTGTAAGATTAGTACGCGACAGGTTCGATCGAGCAATAGTACTACTCAACACCGGCTGAATCGTTTCATTGAAAATTGCAGTACCATTCAAGAACCACGTAAAGTGCACACTACCATTATCTCCATTCGCATCTGTAAACGTTACATTCCCATACAAATCATCATGCGTTGTAATGGTCAGGGTATTATTCAAGGTAGCATTAGCAAGCGTAGGAGCAATATTGCTTCCAGAGGCGACACAACTACTTCCGTCACAAGTACCATAATCAGGATCAAAGTTTCCATTTCTAAGAGTAGCATCACAAAAATCACCATTACTACAAGAGGTGCTACAAGCATCTGCATAGATAGAACCTGCAGTCCCATTACACAAATAGCCTGAGGTCCAACATACGCTAGATCCATCACACTGCCCATCCTGCAAGAAACCACTACCATTGATACTACTATCGCACGCAAATCCTCCTTCAGTTCCACTACAGGCGTTGAAATAATTCGCAGAGGAAATATCACTCACCGCGCACGCCTCCAATTTACAACTCATAGTTATGATGCCGGCAGATGAGCAAGCACTTGAAACACACACCCCAGTCCCATTCGGCTGATACCCTGAAGCAGAGCTGTCTGCACAAATCATCCCCTCACTCCCAGCAGTACAACTAGAATTCTCATTTCCTGAATGGAAATTAACTGCAACCCCTCCCGTCAAATTATCACCATATTCGCCTGATGAAGTACCAACCGAACAGGTAGCAGACGTATAACCATTCCGAGCACAAATGCCTTTTAACGTAGAGTCAGAATAATAATCACAACTTGCACCCAAGTGATCAATACATTCAGTTACATTATGACATCTATCAGCAGTACTAATCTGACTGTCCCCACTTAAATCAATGCACGTATTAGTAGTATTACCAAACGACACATTAACGTAACATCCCTCCCCCCAATTCTCAGCCACACTCAACCGACAAGCAATCCCGCTAGCACTATTCTGTGCCATCGAGGTAATATTACCAAACGTAATGTTCTGATAGTGTCTACCTTCTGTAATAACATCAACCGTATGCCTACCAGTTGTATTACACGAATAATCCAAGAACGAATATCCTGCAACAGCATATACTCTGTCAACCGATTGAGCCAACGTAATCAAGCTACCATTCTCCAACAACAGATAACTATTCGCAGAAGAAAAATTATTGATCCGATCAAATAGCACATCCTCTCCACACCGCAATGTGTTCAACTTCAGATCATCCTGTGTATACGGATTATCTTCAGTCATCTCTCGATACCGAGTTCCATTTACCGTAAAGATCGTCAAATTAGCATTACCTGAAGTCTCAAACTTAACCGTCCACTCCCCGCCCAATGCAGGATAACTCTGCACATTCAAAATTGTTAAACTAATCTCATACGTCTGATTCGAAAGGTGAGGTACAACCCATTCAATCTCCTCTAGCAATCCATTATGATCACGATCAACACCCACAAAGTCAACCTCCACTCGACCATCCGGAGTAATCCAATGTAAGATAACATTTGCCGCCTCAATCTCTCTCGGCAATGAGGAATAAGCAACAATATCTTCGTAGTGCACATCCGAACTAATCACAACCTCTTTAGTAGTGTTCGTCAACATTCTCTCCGATGCCCGAGGTGCCTCCGTGTAATATTCAACAGCTACCTCGCTAGCAATCTCTCCAATAATCACCTCAGAAACACCCGCATCTGAAGAGGTATCCGCAATAGCAAATCCAGTTACCGTAACTGATTTCAACCAAGCAAAGAATCTTGGCAACAACCCATCGCCAACCGTGCTAGCAACTACATAACCCGTCAACACATTTTTCTCATTTCTAAGAGCAACCAATTCCCGATTAATGTCTCCCACAGAAGAAATCGCAGTAGGACTATCTCGAACGAGTGCAAGTTTCTCATTCGCTAATCTTTCCTCAATTTTTTCAATATGATCAATCCGCTTCTCAGCCCGGAACAAGCTCAAGTTCTTGAGCCTTCCCGCATCCCTAACAACCACTTTCTCCAAGCTCCTATTATCAGAAAGATCAATCACCGAGATATTCAAAATAGCCGAACTAATATTCACGCTCAGGTTAATTACATCCTCAGACGAATTAACAAAGGTGACCCACCGTACAGGCTCATTCAACCGCACCTTGGGCTTTTCAGTAACGACAACCACATCAACATCATCCATGCTAGCTGGACGCGAAACTACATCTATCCACATCACAGGCGAGGTTGCCGAGTAATGCCCATCTGTTGCCGTAAAGTACAAGCCACCACGTCCAATCTCCTCAGTTGTAATCGTAACAATACTCCCATCTAACACAACATCAACAATCCCCTCAACAAAGTAGGAGTAATTCAATGCATCTCTATCCTCATCCACAAAATAATCATTAAGATCAATGTAGTGTACATCTCCGGCGTACCACGTTCTATTAGAAAAGTTTTGAACCAATACTGGAGGATACAAAGAGATATTGAATTCCTGTAAAACGGTGTAGTGAACCGAATCCACATCCAAGGTACCAGCATCAACCTCAACCCTAAAGGTAATCAAAGAAGCATTAACATTCAATAGACAACTTTCAACACAACGTCCCTCAAAGACTATTCTTCGCTCAATAAATTCAGCAGTCGAATACTCCACGTCAGAATACCGAATATCACTAGTAACCGCCTCCAGATCAAGCGCATAATGTACCAACCGACTTGAAATAGTATTCATAGTCTCCATTGCATACCGATCTGCCGTTAGATAGAATGGTGCATCCCACGATCCAACAGCCTCCAATCCAACAAATCCACAACAATCAACAGCTCCCTGACAAGCTACCGGTTTGCTATTAACACTCCAAATGCTACATAATCTCTCTGTATCCACCACACTATCGGTTTCAACACTATACGTAAAATATTCATCCGTGTGCGCAACCAACCTATCGGGAGCGATAAGACGTATATCGAGAGTAACATTCAAAGCAACCTCCGCAACAGTGCTTTCATTTTCAACTTCACCATCATCCACAACTAATCCCGTAATCGAGCTTAATCCCGCATAAGAGCTATCATACACCAAGTACGATTCATTACCTACGTCCGCATATACTCTAGCTACTCCATCCTTACTCAAACTCCCACTAATACTCAAACTACTCAAACTGCCTGGATGCAATAACTCAAATGTATAACTAGCATTCCCACTAAACCGCTCACCAACCGTTTCCTCAAACCCAACCTGTTCACTAATAGTTACAAATCCAACAAACGGCTTGAAGAATGCAAACATCGACAGCGCAACAATTACGAGCAGAAACGCAACAACCTGTGCAACCTCTTTCTTCGCAGCAATCTTAGCCCGATGACTAAACAATTTTTTCCATTCAGCTCGAGAACGATCCGACACACTCTCCCGCATCAAGCTTCGATAGTTATGAGGAGTAATCTCCCTATTTCGATATTCTTTCTCAATCGAAGAAATATCCTTAGCTATCGCCCTTTCGAGATCAGCACGGCTACAGGAATCTACTCCTCTTTCAGTAAATCTCCTATCTGACATGCTTCACCTTTTTCGTAGCCTTACTATATGCAGTCCACACCGTTTTGTAATCTCGATGCAATACTGCTGCAATCTCCTTGAACGACAATCCCTGCTCATCCTTGAGATACAAACAAACAGCCTCCTGCATACCTAATTCAGGTCTAAACGCAGAAACAGGAACGCTTTTTTCATTCGAACCAACCAACTCAGAAAATAATTCGGGATGTTCAATCAACTGCTCCTTGAGCTTACCCAAAAGAACATCAATAGCCGCAATCTGACGCTCCTTCAACTTACCGACCATGCTTCACCTTAGCATTAAAGTTAGCACTCCACACTGTCTTGTAATCTCGATGTAACAATGCAGCAATCTCCTTGAACGACTTCCCTTTCTTCACTAAATCACTACACACCGCCTCCTGCATACCTAATTCCGCAGAAAACACAGATAACGGAATTTCAGACGGAACAGAGTCAGTTTCATCAATCAAAATCTTTCGTAACCTAGAACAAAGTACCTCAATAGCCTTTTTTTTCGGTGTAACCGAATCCACACTTCTTAATTAATAAGATTTACTTATAAATATTCCTAATAATTAGCTTAAAATGAACATAAATACACAATAATCAACAATAATCAACAATAATCAACAATAGTGTTCTTATCTAATAAGAACACTAAACTAAGAGAAATTGCAAAAATAAGGAAAAAAGACACGTATTAAGCATCGTCAAGTCGAAATCGCTATGAAACGATTACTGGCTCGTCGTGGGGGTTACACCATACGAGTCACAGAGCCTTCAAAGTCTAAAGTAGGATTTCGAAGGTGATAATACACACGAAAAAAGAACTAAGCAAAACGACTAATCTTCAAAAATACAAAGAGTACATATGCAAAAATAAGCAAAACACCCTTCCACATCTCCCCTCTACCAATCTGACCTTTGTGCCAGATCAATCCTAAAGCAAGCAACGTAACAACGAATAGATAAGGGATATCAAAGCGAAGTAGATCAGGATGAACTAATATTCCTGTTCCAGAGGCTATTGCTCCTACCCCTAAAGCAAGCATCGGATTCGTGATATTGCTGCCAACGATCGTACCGAGTGAAATACCCTGGGCCTTCTGCAACGCAGCTCGAACCGAAGTTGATAATTCAGGCAAACCTGTTCCGACACCCACAATCAAAACCCCAATGAAACTCTGGCTCACTCCCCAAAGTCCTGCCAGCTTAATTGCACTCCCTACAACTAATTCAGTAGAGACAAAAAGAATACCAAAACTAAGAATACAAAGCCCCCCATTCTGTAAATAATGCATAATACCTTCTCCTTTAACCTTCGTCGCCTCAATTTCTTTTTTACTTTGCTTCACAAGAGAGCTATCTCGAGTAAGTAATCCTAAATAACCAAGATACAATATTATCATCACCATTCCTTCCCAGAACTCAAACACGTTACCGGTAAGACTAAACACATACAATAAGCCGAGTGCAAAAAGAACCATGGGTCCATCACGAGTAAATAACGATTTATCTGCATACAACACACCAAGTAATGCAGTAATTCCTAAAATAAAAGTAATCTGAGTAATATCGCTACCCACATTAGTACCCATAGCAATACCACTAGCCTCAATTCCTGAACGAATCTTCAATCCAGAGGTAAAGTTAGTCATAATTTCTGGTATAGAAGTCCCAATAGAGATAATAGTCAATCCCACCAGCGTATCAGAAATATTCAGCAATCGAGCAATACGCTTAGCAGCATCCACCAAGTATCCCGATCCCAGGTACAATCCCACAATCCCCGCCAACATAAAAAAGAGTAAACTCATTGTTTCACCTAAATATCATCCATCTTGGGATCAAATCCCTTTTTCCATTCTCGTTCACCATACACATCCGGATCATCAATAAAACCAATGCCCTGCAACTGTTCCAATAAATCTGCATCTCCCTTCACCGAGCGTAATGCATACTCCGCAAGCAACACAATTCCAGGATGACTCTCTCCATCAGGTTCAAATTCAACATGTACATAACCTCGTTTACTCGCTTTACGCAACAAAACAGTACTATTCCCATTCTGTCCTCGCTTGTAAGTAAGGTAGGCAGTATCACTAATCTGCGACGCAAAAGCCGAAAAACCCTCAGTGTTCTCAACAGTAGCACTATCAAACCGAGCAACCCCTATTCCACTAACGCCATCCAGCTTCATCGCCTCATCAAAAACAGCCTTCACGTTCTTATCTTTCACAAATACACTAAGAACTCCAGAATTACTAATTGAAAAAGAAACATCTCGATATTGAGTATTAGCCTTAACAAGAATCTTCCGCAAAACATCGATATATACCTGTAAACCCTTAACACGCTTACTCTTAGCATTCCGAATCCCAGAATGCACCGCAAAAAGAGCAACCATCTCCTTTACAAAGATACGATGCGAACGTTTATCCATAACCGTACACAAAAAGAGGTTTATTTAAATCTTAGCATTATTCGTATGTGCATAGCGTCCTAAGGTCGAAATTCCTTGATGCCTCAGAAGCGCGGGTGCGTTGCGAGGGGTTGTTGCCGAACCAAGTGAGCGCAACTAAGAAAATGTTTCATTTTCCGTTGCTCCCTACGGGAACGCAGCACCTTCAAGGGATAATCTCAGGAATTTCGAAGATGGTTGCTTTAGCAGCCTACGAACGCTAGTGACTATGCTATGCACATACCATTATTCTTCAACAATAATTTCGCCACGCATAGATTCTCTATCAGTAAATATCAAATCAGTATACACAAATGTTCCAGGTTTCTCGAAAGTATGGCTAAATTGCTCCCCTCTAAAAAACCGTTCACTCCTAAACTCTTTGTTATAAGAAATAAGCAGATGAAATACCCCTCCAATCTTAAACTGATCATTATTCTTCCAGATAATAGTATCCCCCACCTTAATCGTAAGTTTTGAAGGCTTTAAGCGCAATGCCTCTATATTAACAATGTACGTCTCGCCAGTCGGTTTGTCTTCAGTAGCATTAACAACCACTTCATCAGCCTCATTCTCTACCTCAACTACAGTATCTTCTACTACAGTATCTTCTACTACAGTATCTTCTACTACAGTATCTTCTACTACAGTATCTTCTACTACAGAATCACTAGAATCCTCAACAACTACTTCATCAACCACATCAGAAACAACACTCTCAGTAGATCCACTCTTAATAGAAACATCAGTAGGATTCTGACAACCCAGAACTACAAAAACTAGAACAATAAGTGCTATGGAAGGACTCCAGCGCATCTTCATACAATAAAGTAGTACACCTACACTTTTAAATCTTACTTAACAAACTATAAATAACACCACTCATCCCAAAAATCATGGAACATTCTCTATTTCCTTTCGACGAAATAAGGCCGATTCAATCGGACATGATTAATGATGTCAAAAGCGCAATAGGGGCTAAACAACATCTTATCGCCCATGCCCCAACCGGACTAGGAAAAACAGCAGCATCCCTAGCGCCTGCACTAGAATACGCAAAAAAGAACGGATTAAGGATTTTTTTTCTAACTTCCCGTCACACTCAACACCATATCGCAATTGAAACGCTAAAAGCAATAAAGAACAAGCACGGAACCAAAATCACCTGTGCAGATCTCATAGGGAAGCAATGGATGTGCTCCCAACCGAATGCAGGCGCACTTTATAGCAACGATTTCCAAGACTATTGTAAAAAATTACGAGAAGAAAACCAGTGTGAGTTCTACACCAACACCAAAAAACCTGCAGGCATCCCTACACTACAAGCAGAGACTGCCCTACATGATTTAGGCATCAAAAGCCCGATGCACGTAGAAGAGGTAATAGAGCACTGCAAAAAGAATAAGTTATGTCCTTACTATACAGCAGAACTGCTTTCAAAAAAGGCAGATGTCATCATCGCAGATTATTTCTACATGTTTCACCCTCAAATCCGAGATACCTTCATGAATAAAATCGAGGCAGAGCTCGAAAAGTCAATCATTATCATCGATGAAGGCCACAATCTCCCAAAAAGGTGTAGAGAATTACTTTCTCACAATCTAACCAATGTAATGATAGATCGAGCAATCAAAGAGGCCCAAAAATACTTCCTAGAAGAGCCAGAAAAACTCCTCAATCATGTTCGCGATGCACTTCAATCTGCTTCCAAAGTACTTGAAACAAAAGAGGAGGCATTAGTAGATAAAGAAGATTTCGAAAAGCCCATCAACGATCAAGCGGACTATCAAATCGTCATCACCAAGCTCCACGATGTGGCAGATGAAATCAGAAAGAAGCAAAAGAACAGCTACATCGGTTCCATCGCATCTTTCCTAGAGGCCTGGACCGGCCAAGACTACGGATTCACCAGAATCATCCAACAAAAGTCATCCTACGATAAATCAATGATACAACTAAGCTACAACTGCATCGATCCCTCCATCGTTACGAAAGAAGTCATCGAACGAGCCCATTCAATTATCTGCATGTCCGGCACCATCACACCTACCGAGATGTATTCAGATATCCTAGGATTCCCTCAAGCACGTGAAAAGCAATATCCCTCCCCCTTCTCTCAAGAAAATAGGTTAGCGATTATAATCCCCCACACCACAACAAAATACACTAGCAGATCAGAGAAAGAATACGAAAAGATGGGAAAAATAGCGGCAGACATCGCAAATACCGTTCCCGGCAACACACTCATCTTCTTCCCAAGCTACGCATTACGAAATAGCGTCTATCCTTATTTCCAGGAGTGGTGCCAAAAAGAAACCATGATCGAGCGCCAAGGTCTATCAAAAGAAGACAAACAACATATCCTAACCCGCTTCAAAGAACACAAGGCACTTGGAGCTGCATTACTAGCAGTAGCAGCCGGATCGTTCGGAGAGGGAATAGATCTTCCAGGAGATTTATTGAAATGCGTCATCGTTGTCGGTATCCCTCTAGAAAAACCATCTCTAGAAGTAAAAGAGGTCATGTCCTACTATCAAGATAAGTATGGTCGTGGTTTACAATACGGCTACATCTTTCCAGCAATGATCAAAACCCTACAAAATGCAGGACGTTGCATCAGATCGCAAAGCGATCGTGGCGCAATCATCTTCCTAGATGAACGCTACCAACTCCCCATGTACAAAGAGTGCTTCCCAGAAGAGTACAACGTCCAAGTCCTAGGAGATTACAAGAAAAGCCTCCAAGAATTCTTCGCAAAAAAGCAATAACCGTATGTGCATAGCATCCTAAGGTCGAAATTCTTTCACCTTTCACAAGCAGGTGCGTTGCGAGGGGTC
>JAQBWB010000065.1 GCA_027623355.1 Nanobdellota archaeon
ATTGAAATTCAAAAACTAGGACAAGAAGTACTTACGGATTGGGCACGTAAAAAATCTAATAGAGAAATTGATAACTATCAAGAGCAGAACTCTTCAGCTAAAGTACACAAAAAAAAACAACTTACTGGCACACAACCTTTGGAAGAATAGAGGTAGCCGAAACGGTTCTGGAAAAACACGGAAAATCAATACGGCCTTTTTTATTGGGTTCTCAAATTACACCTCGATGTTGTAGTACTCCTTTGCAAAGGCGGGTGGTTGATTTTGCCTCCGATGTCCCCTTTCACGACGTTCCCGCTAAACTTCGAGAACACTACGGCTTTGAACTATCTCCTGAAATTATTCGACGGATAACACTTTGCCACGCTCAACGAGCAAATGATTTCGTTAAAGAAGCTGATAGCCTTCCAGATTCACCTGGAGTCGAGATGTTAATAGCTGAGGCAGATGGTGGAATGATTCCGATTGTAACATTCGATGAAAACTCGGAGGAAACTGACAAACGGAAAACACGTCAGGTTTGCTGGAGGGAAGCACGCTTATGCTTTAGTCGAGATGTAAATAATATTTCAGGAATATTTCGAGCGACATTACAATCAACCAATGAAACTGGGGATATGTGGTTTTCCACTGCTGTGGAAGCGGGTATGGGTAGCTCTACAAAGGTTCACTGTATTGGAGATGGAGCCCTCTGGATTAAAGAGCAATCAGATCGAATTTTTGCAGACCAAGGGTCATATTTAGTTGATTTTTACCACGTTAGTGATTACCTCGCAGCAGCTTCACCCGTTTTCAATAAAGACTCACCAAGAGAGTGGCTTCACGAACAACAAAAACTCCTCAAGGAGGGAAACCTATATTTGGTACTTCAGAATCTTGAACGACACCTGTATGGAAACCAGAATCCAGAAGAGGAAAGTGTTCGAAGTTGCTATAGGTAATTGTCAAATCGCTTAGATCAGCTAGATTATCTTGGAGCAATATTGAATAAGCTACCAATAGGCTCAGGAGAAATAGAAAGCGGTCACCGGCATGTTGTCCAGAAGAGAATGAAAAGGGCTGGTGCTTGGTGGAAAGACGTCAATGCTGAGAAAATGTTACAGCTGTTAACTCTTAGAGCAAATGGTTTGTGGCAAATATTCTGGGAAAACCAGTCGGTCGACTTTCAAGAGGAGGCGGCTTAAAATAAACTTTCACCACCACATTGAGTTACACCCGCCCAGTAACCACCCAGGAAAAAACTAAAAGAGGCCGGCCTAAAATTTATGGAGAAGAAATCTTATTGAAAGACCCTTCACAACCCGATTTAGAAGAAATAACAACAATGGTAACTCGAAGGGGAAGGAGGCATCAGGTCTTTTTGGAACGCTGGAATGATGTCATTGTACAAGGGTCTAATGATGAACGAACTCATGAACACCCCTTTGATCTATTGAGAGTCAAGGTGATCGATAAAAATGGCAAGCCAGTATACCGGCGCCCTCTTTGGTTAATGATCACGGGACTAAAGCGAAAAAAAGTCAGTAGCAAAGATAGTTATCTCAGCTATGGCCGAAGGTACGATATTGAACATTTTTTTCGGTTTGGAAAGCAAAAGTTGGGCTTAGTCAATTCACAGACTTGTGAAACGCGCCATGAAAAAAACTGGCATTGGATAGGGCTTTTATCTTATACAATGCTTTATCATGCCAGACAGCTAACTCGTCCAGTAGCTTATCCATGGGAAAAGCGTAAAGTTGATGTGATTGCTTCAACAGAGAGGCCCTCACAGGTTCAAAGGGATTATGGCCGAATTATCCGACAGATTGGGACACCGGCTCCAAGTCCCAAACCTCGAGGAAAATCATTTGGAAGAGAGGCAGGGTGTGATTGCAAAAAAAGGCCAGACCGTCCACCAATAAGAAAAGGAAAAAAGCAAGCAAGTTCTGAATTTCAAAATTGTCCTTCAGGATCGGGGAAAAAGTCACAAAACCGCACTCGATATAAGAGAATGAAGCATGTTTGGGGGAAAAATCGACCTGCACCAATGAGGTGTTAAAAAGGACCCGAGATCAAAGCTTATTTGAATCTATTTTATGAAATCGTTGGTGAAATTAGTCCAAACTCCAGTATGGATACTATGAAGATACTGATATCATTGAGGAACAATGATTTCGGTACTTTATCTAATACTTGGTTTTAACAAAATATAAGAGAAATCTGATGCCCACCATATCCAGGTATGAATCCGGAAATTTTCCCACGCTGAATCAATCCATTAAAGAGTGCGCACAAAAGTGGTTCCGCAAGATTATCAAGTACCCAGCTTTCTTTTCTTTGGAGGAGTTCTGTTCCTAGAGTATGTTTTAGTTGATCTTTTAGGATTTTTAAGAGTGTCTCTCTTTTGATGGCTAGAGACCTTATGGAAACCATAACGGAAGGATCTAATTCTTGAGAATTGCTTGCGATTTTCGTCTCTAAAGACGCTTGCAGAGAAGCCATAACTGCTTCAACGATAGAAGGAAAAACTTCTTTTAATTCGTCTATTTTTCTTTGTGGGCTGTCTCCTAAAATTCCAGGAGAGTAAGTCTCGCCATATCTTTTTAGATAATCATTTTCTCCTCGATTTAATTTTTTGAGCTCTTCTTCAAAGACTTTGAATATTTCTACTTGTTCTTCACTACTGATTTCTTCAAGTTTAGAAACTGATGTTTTGCTGACCTCTAATTTTTCTAAAAACTGTTGGTGATCTATAAAGCCTTTTTGGAGGAAAAGCACACCCTTCTTTTGCCTTTCAGAAATCTCCTCTGTGTGATCATCAATTTCGAGATATAGTTTGCGAGCTTCTTCTAAGATGGTTTCAAGGTGGTAGGGGAAAATGCGAACGAGATCTTTAACACGATCTGGGAAATAATCCTTTGGTGATCCACACTTCTCTTCTAGATCTCCAAGTGAAGAGAATTCAAGGTCAATTAAGTTGATTTTTCCTACAAGTTTCCCTTTTTCTTCGACAAGAGTGAGGGGTAAATTATCATAACGAACACAGTCCCCCACAATGTGATCTATTGTTCCCGCCCCTGCGGTAACGAGGTCGGTGAGATTTGTGTGAAACATGAAGCGTGTGAACTCTCTGATTGCATCTGTATAGGATTCTTTATTTTGGACGTAAGAACCCATGTTAATCGAGCGATCGTCTGAAATAGGGAGTCGTTCTTCGACAAGAAATTCACCCACCCCTCTGGCTTTAGGAATACGCAGATTTTTACAGCCGAGTTTTCTGCATAGTTCGTGGGCTTTACGAATTTGGAGGAGGCGTTTTTCTTGTACGTCTCTTCCTGTTGCTTTTATGACATAACCCTTTTTTGTACAGAACTTGCTTCTTCTTCTACAGAGGAGAGCGTTACGTGGTATGTGGTGCTCAGAAGGATGAGTAAAGTAGACAGGAGTTTTTCCTGAACTTGCTTTTGCACAAGAGTTGAGTATGTGTTTCTTTGTTGTATATTCTTCTACATTTGGGGTATCGCTAGGAGATAAGGCATAAGTAGGCTTTCTGAAAAGATCTTGAATTTGAATAATGGCAGGGTCAATTTTTCTTACGCGATAATCTAGTGCTATATTCTTCATGCTTGTGTAAAGGGTGTAGAGACGGCCAGAAGAGCTTAAGCTACCTTCTGAGCTTGTTGGGTTGGCATTGCTGTTGCCAGATGTGGGTAATCTGCTGTAATCATGAACTGAATGTAAAGACATAATACATAATCCCTTATGTTCAATAGTTTATGTTCCTATTAAAGATTAGTGCTTAAATGTTTACAGACAATAAACTTTGGGTAAATTTTCTCTTAATAAAGAAAGGAGAAGAATTCTTTTCCTAAATCAAATGCTAAGTTACGGCGAAGACTACATCAAGGGGTACTTTACCCATCCCCAAATAAAGCCTATTCCAGACCTTAACCTAATATCTCTTCTTTACCTGGTCAATAATCTTTTTTCTCTTGATGTAGTTGTTCAAACCCACGTGGCTAGGATAGCCAAGAATAGTGCTAATTTTGCGGATAGAAACGCCTAGCGAGAGTAGCTCTTTGATTCGTTCTAGATCTTTATCGAATTTGCTCTTCTGTATCGTCCCTACGGGCTTCCCTAGTACTTCGTGTAGTAATTTATCTAAAATAAATTATATTTTTAAAACATCCCCTTTGTATGTCCAAGCAAATGGATGTGCTAAACAATCATTAAAATATTTCATAACTGTGGGTTCTGTATTTTTAGCCCTTTCCATTTGAAAAGTGTAACCGTGAAGCAAAAAAAACATTTTGACTCCCCTATTGGCCGTTTTTCTTATGAGCATTGTCATTCAAATCGCTACCCTGTTGGAATAGATCAAAAAGAACTTTCTCCCTACCAGAAATTTCTTATAGCGACGCCTGAAAAAGCTTTGGTAGACTTATTAATTATTCGTCGAGGGTGGTGTTCTTCAGTAAAAGAAATGCAGGAAATCTTGTTTGAGGATTTTCGTATAGAAGAAGAAGATCTAATGGAATTAGACTTATTACTCGTCAAAGAGATCTATCAATCCTTTCCGCATAGTTCAACCGAGTTTTTGATTAAAGTGATGGAGAAAATCAAATTATGAACCCTGTAATTAACACCATGCTCAGTCGGTATACGATCCAAAGTCCAGAAGATGCTAACCGAGCTCTGCGAGAGGTTCTTCAGGAAGTTTGTCTTTTGGGGATCTGGAGAGCCAAATTATTTGAAAAACTTGCATTTTACGGTGGAACAGCTTTACGTATTTTATATGGCCTGGATCGCTTTTCCGAAGATCTCGATTTTTCTCTTTTAGAACCTGACCCTGATTTTAAATGGGATCGCTTTGCTAAAACAATAGAATTGGAGCTTAGTACCTACGGATTTGAGGTCGACTTACAAGAGAAGAAAAAGTCTTTCTCAAGTGCCGTACAATCCGCTTTTTTAAAAACAAACACTTTGACAGCAATGTTACATGTAGGGGTTCCTTCTTCTCTAACCAGGGGCCTTCATCCGGATACGAACTTACGCATCAAAATAAAAGTGGACACAGATCCTGTAGTAGGGTTTAGAACCCAAAACTATACTTTGCGAGACCCTGTCACAGTGTTTATTAATACTATTGTACTCCCAGATTTGTTCGCTTCAAAGATGCACGCAGCACTTTTTCGAGCATGGAAGAATCGTACGAAAGGAAGGGATTGGTATGATGTCGTTTGGTACATTCGCAGAGATGTGCCTGTAAGCCTTACACATTTCAAACAATGTCTCCAGAAGAATAAGAGTGTTGACTCCCCTTCTGAGATCACTTCGGATTCTCTAAAGCAGATGCTGCATGAACGAATCGATAACTTCGATCTTGATTCAGCTTTAGTGGATATTCGTAACTTTGTTAATCACCCAGAGATTCTCGATACCTGGAACAGGGATTTCTTTCATTCATGGGTTGATCAGGTGAAGATTGAGGAAGACGGCAAAACATAGTCTCAATTATCGGGTGTTACATTTTTATCTCAGGGTAAGAGCAGCACTCTCCTGCCCTCCTCTCTTCTATTTGGGTATTGAAAACATTGAGCTGATGCATGTTCTGCATTTTTGATAGGGATAGATTTCGTCACTCCTATCAAAACATGGGGTCGATTTTTTATAAAGCGATCATCACAACGAGGGTGTAACTAAAAGTGGTGGCAACTAGATATTTTAATCCCAACGATGTAATATATCCGACAAATATGAAATTTACCGATGAGATACCGACAAATGACTTTTACAATCGAAGAACGTTTAAAACAAAATCCCCATCTACGAGCTAGAATAGAAGCTATTTTAGACATCGCTGAGGGAGAGACAACAGGGCCAGATACAGCTGATTCAGCGGAAGAAAGAGCAATTATTGAAATTCAAAAACTAGGACAAGAAGTACTTACGGATTGGGCACGTAAAAAATCTAATAGAGAAATTAATAACTATCAAGAGCAGAACTCTTCAGCTAAAGTACACAAAAAAAACAACTTACTGGCACACAACCTTTGGAAGAATAGAGGTAGCCGAAACGG
>JAQBWB010000066.1 GCA_027623355.1 Nanobdellota archaeon
CTTGTCGGTTTGTTGTCTTTTCTGAAAGGCTTCGCGAATTGGCGCTAACATAGGATTTCTATGCGGCCGCTAGGAGATGTATTGAAGATTAAGGGGTTAGATTTTTCCCTTAATACTTAATTCACACAGAAGGTCTTCAAGTTTTTTAAGATCATATTTTACTGAGTCGAATTTTCTTCTTAGATCGTTCTCTCTGATGTCTAACTGTAGGAAGTAGCCGAAAATGTCTTCTACTGCTTCTTTTGCTTTTTCGGTTTCTTTGAAGTTACCCTTAGCAGCTTTGTTTACTGCTCTACGTGTTAGTTCTCCTGTGAGATCGCAGAGACCTGAGAGATAATTTGAGACGTTGATGAATTCACTGGTGTAGGGGATTATGGTGTTGTTCTTTACATACTCGAAATAGCCGATTGCTTCTACATACTCTTGGATTGCAACACGAAGGCTCCCCTCACTTAGGAGTTTTGTTGAGTTTGCTAGAGTAGATAGAATTTTAACTTCTGCTTTTATTTTTTTAGCTATGAGTGTAGCTTCTTTAGGATCGTCTCTGTGCACTGCGTAGATTAATTGCTTGGATTGTTTTAGAACTACACGGGACTGGATGATTACTTTCTCTCGTTGAGAGTCATAGTCGTCCATTGCTTTCTTTACTTTCATAAAGTTTTGTTTGTTTATCATGATTCTTTAAAATGGACATTCCTTTATAAACTTATGTAGGTATTTTTTCGTTACTTAATAGGAGTTACTAAAGATAGTTTTTTAAAGTTAGTGAGATTATGAAGATTATGGCGAAAAAAAGTAGATCTCATGTGCTCGATACTAGTGTAATCTCCAGTGGGATTTCCAAACTAGAGGATGTTGTTGAGAATCCTATCGCAGATTCGCTATTTTTTCCAGATATTGTCCTCAGAGAGATTTTAGAATGGTGTAAACCTGTTTCAGCTACAGCGGGTAAGAGGTTGCATAAACGAGGCGGAGTTCATACTACTCCTAATCCAAAAAGGCCTATCTCTTATTTAGATAACGCATTGAAGTTAACTAAACGCCTTTTTCCGCTTCTTCCGCAAGATGGTGGGCACTATCTCATTTCAGAAGAAGAGGTAATTACCCCCTATACTCCTAATGAGATAATTCTCCAGATTGCTGATTTGACCTCTAAATCGATAGTTCACCATCTCTATGGAAACAAGCCTCTGAATAAATCCTATTTACAAGAAGTTGAGGCAGAGATTAGTAGGTATCTTTCTGAGATAGGTCCTGGACTGCCCTTTCGAGTTCCTGGATGGTTGTCCCCAGATTTGGGGCGTAGAGCTAAAGCATACATGCTTAGATGTATGGACTACAAGAAAGGGTTAGTTCCGGCTGAAAATAAGAATGATGCATTGATTGTTTCAGCTGCTTTTGATCTCTCTGCAATCCATATGCCTGCGCTTATCCATACTAGGGATAGTGATATTGCTACCATTGTCAACATCATGAAATCTAATGATACCCTTTTCGAGAACGTGCACTGTCTTGAGGTTTACTATAGTTAATCTTCCCTAATCTGTCTAGATAACCAATTCTTTTCTACTATTTGGAATTCGCCAGGGTCTAGAGAAAGTTTTAGATTTCCGATCATGATTCTTTTTAGAAATATTACTGTGTAGCCTAGTTTTGAGAAGAGTTTTTTGAGGATGTGTTTTCGACCTTCGTGGATGCTTAGAGATACTTTTTTTCCGTTGTGATGGACGTTATAGGTATTTACTTTTTTTCCATCTATGTCCTCCCCATCTTTGATGTTTTGGATGTGGTTAGCGGTTACGGGACGATCTAGGATTAATTCATACCTTTTTGGGATGTTATAACGAGGATGGATAATTTTATTTGCGAACTCTCCGTCGTTTGTAAGGATCATTAGGCCTTCGGAGTCTTTGTCTAATCTTCCTATCGGGAATATTCTTCTTGAACAGTTGACGAGATCTACGATGGTTTTGGTCCTGGTGTCTTTTGCTGCTGAAAGAATTCCTACTGGTTTATTTACAAGGATATAGACTCCTTTTTGTCTGCCGATCTTTTTACCTTCGACTTCTATGGTTGCCTTGTTGGCTTCGGCTGAATCTCCGATTCTTGCGGTTTTGCCATCTACTCTAATTTTACCTGCTTTGATGAGGTCTTCTGCCTTTCTTCGAGAACAGACTCCTGCTCGTGCAACTATTTTTTGTATTCGCTCTAACATGATACATAAGATGTTCACTCGCTATTTAAAGTATGCTTATTAGGAGTAGATTACTACTTTAAGATTTTGGTACTTTGGATCACTGATTAGTCTAATTTTGAAAGTTCCGAATTGCTCCCTCATTTCTTGGAGTGTGAACCTCGCGGTGTCTTCTCGATTTCTTTGATTTGTTTTTTTTGAACGTGACGGAACTACCGCTGCAAAGTAGCTCTTCTCATCTAGACCGTAGAACATGACTGTCGGATTATCGGATGTAGATCCTTCGTATTTTGCTGGATATATTTCACCCTGAGTAAGTTCTTGGTCTGATACGAATTTTTCTAATCCCATTGATTCTACATATCCTGTTGACATAGAACTCGAGCTTGTTCTTTTCTTTAAAAAGCTAACTTATATTTGCTGGTCGCGCTCAAGTTGTGTTACCAACAGTTCATGCATTTTTGCTGCTGCATAGATGCCATAGTGTATTTGCCTTGTACTGCCGTTTTTTCCAGCCGCATCAGTTATCGCCTTGTGCATATTTGGTCTGTTGTCTAAAAATTCAAGATAGTCTTTTGCCTCTGCTTCCCAGGAAAAACTTCTTACCCATTGCATTGCCCACTCCCACCCTTTTGGAAATACCCACTCTCTTTCTATGATTGGCAATTTTCCCGAGTAATTTCTTTCAAAAAGAAGATATGTAAATAGTCCTTGCTCGAGGGCGTTTTTCTTGCTTTTCTTGTCTTCCCCCCCTCTTGCAATCTTTCTTATGTAGGCAGGAATTTGTACATTTCTTTCTGCTACTCTAGTCATCTTATCATTGAACCAGGTGTCGTTGGTAGGATCCCATTCTTGGAGAAGTGAATCAATGCTTTTAGTAGAGGGTAGAGGGAACAGATACAGATCCATACCTTATTTTGAGTAGATTTAACATATAAAGATTTAGGTGAAGGAGTTGTTAAATGTCCAGGTTGTGTTTAGGGTTGCTCGTACCCAGTATCCTTTTGAGGGTGAGAGGTTTTGTAGGGTGTTGAGATTTGGACGGGCATTATTGTAGGTATACCACTTGTTCTGGAACGAGAAGATGTTGGAAAAGGTGGTATTGACCTTATCTACTGCGGTGTTGATGTTAAGAGTAGCTAATGTGGGGAAGCTGATGAGATTCCATCCTGAATAGATATTGTATTGTAGTGAGGTGAAGTTCGTACCTGATACTGATAGGTTGATATTTTCATTCGCATTTACCCAGTAGGCCCGTTCTCTCTTTATCTCTGTGAAATTATTGCTTGTTTCGTTAGTGTAGAGCTCCCAGTCCTGAATTGAGGCGTTGTAGGTGTAGATTTGCGAAATATTCTTGCCTTGGAAGATATTCTTGATTGAGGTGTTGGTGATGTTGAGTGGTAGCGAGAAGAGATTCCAGTTTTTCTGGAGCTGTACGATGATGGTTACGGTTTCATTTACCTCTTGGATGAGGAAGATGTTATTTGATTCGTCCTGTTCTTCAATGGAATCTTCTTCGTCAACGATTGCGAAGATATTTGCCTGACCTGTGACATTGACATCGATGGTTGTTGTTCTTAGAGTTGAATGCTGCTGGATATCGATGACATTCTCTGCAATTTCTGTGAAATTTTCATCGAAGATTTTTACGGTGAATCCTACTGCTGGCTTTTCTCCACGGTTTTCTATCTCAATGGTAACTCCTGAATCTGAGATTATTGCGCTGTTTAGGGTTAAATCGGGAAGAGGGGGTGCTTTGAAATCATCATAGTTGTAGGGCTTGGTTACATGAACATTTGCTACCTCGTCATCTGCAAAGGTTACCTTGCTTATGGTGTAGGGTCCGTTGGTTTTGGTGTTGTAGATGTCGGTTCCGTTGAGGTTGAATTGGATTATGCTTGATCCTGATTGCAGGAAGAATGCTTTTTTTTCTTCGCTTATGAAGTTGTTTTCTTCATCTCTTAGTTCAACGGTGAGATTGTAGGTTTGAGCGGTTTTGGCGAATACCGAGATGTTTAGTTGTAGGAATTCTGACTCGTTATTTTTTATTCCGTCTTGGTATACATCTTCTAAAATTGATTGTTGTGGGTCGAGATTTGACAGATTGTAGGTGATGTTAAGATCTACATCGAAAATAAATCTGAGTCCGTTTTTTACGAAGACGCTGTAGATGTTGGGATTTTCTATTCTATTCTTTCTTAATATTGATGAGTCGAAGTCGAATTCTAGGTCGAAGGTGTTGTTATTGAGGCTGTAGTTTCTTCCTTTGCTGATGGAGATGTTGCTGCTCTTCATGAAGGCTCTGAACTCGTGAATTCCTGTTGTCGAGGTGTTTGCTTGCCCGTTCACCCTTATAATTTTGATCTTTGAGTCATTATCGTTAGGTATCTCTTCGAATCCTGTTATTGTTACCTGGATTTGGGGTTTTACGAAGTTTTGGTTGTCGAAGCTGATATTTATTGCATCTTCCTTTCGGTATAACGTAAGGAAACGCTCTTGAATGGTGATGGTTGCCGTGTACTCTCCACTATTTAGAAGTCTAGTGTCAATGGGTATGGTTATAGTGCGTTGTCCATCGAGCTCGTAGAGATTTGTGCTACTGGTAATGAATTTTCCGTCCTTTTTAATATCTGCATTGAAGGTGTAGTTTGCTTTTGATGCGGTTACTGTGACGTTGATTAAGAGCTGGTCTTGAATGCTGTCTGCGTTGGTGTCGTTTTGTCCTAGAACGATATTAGTTACGTTGATTTCTGGTGAGGTTGCGGTGAAATCATAGCTGTTGATTAATTCTGTAAGGGTGATTGCATAAGAAAGAGGTACCACTAGCAGAATGGCCAATGTAAGTGCTAGGGTTTTGTTCATTTAGTTAGTTAGCTTTAATCTTCTCTATACCCAAATTTATTCCTACTAATACTAAGGGGATTGCTAAATAAATCATTAGAGCTGCAACAAGCAGTGATTCAAATGCAATTACTAGGAAGTATAAAATGAACAAATAGGTCAAAACGTTGAAGGTATAGGCTGATTTTGTTTTCTCCTTTGTTCCTTCTATGTAAAAAAGACTCACTAGATTAGTTAAGGCATAAATGGATAATATCCATACCTCTGCGTCCCATCTCCCGAGAAGATTCTTGGGTTGAAAGACTAGGAAATTAAATAGTTGTAACACTAAGAAAATCCCTAAATTCGCGTAAATTATTTTTTTTGTTTCCATCTTATCACCTTATTTTTACTGTTACTTCGTCTTTTACCTTTGATAAGCTTGCTAGCTCATCGTGTCTCACATTAAATGAGGAGATTGTCTTTTCATTTGCTGTAACTTGGGCACTTATCTGAGTCATATCATCTAACGGAACTATTGTATCATGTCCATTTTGAGTTCCTGCTTCAAACACCCCATCTGATCCTCCAATTAAGAAAAAATTGTCTAAACTGAGACCATTACCTGGCTGAGAGTCATTTGAAAATATTGCAAGATTGTTATAAAATTCCAATAAATTCAGAGATATCTTCTGATCCCCATCACCCATAAAGACAGATAGCAAAGGGTCGATGGTTTTTGAGTGCTCTTTTGTTGTAACGTGTTTTTTTCCTTCTTGTCTAAGCTCATTAATTGAGATAGTTCCCTTCGATAAAGATTTTTCTATGTACCTTGAAGTTCCTATGAAAGCACCCGGACAACCCACTCCGACAAACGTATCCACCTTCGAAGGGGCGAA
>JAQBWB010000067.1 GCA_027623355.1 Nanobdellota archaeon
AAGGAATAATCTCAGGAATTTCGAAGATGGTTGCTTTAGCAGCCTACGAACGCTAGTGACTATGCTATTTCACATACTACTCACAAAGCATGATAATCTTCCAGAACAACCAAATCTAAATCTTCAACATCCTTCAAAACAAACAGTCGTCCATTCCCAAGTTCTGTAATCTGTTTAGCTAACACCTTACCCGCCTCATCCAACCCCACTCCGACCATAGAAATCGTAATACCATGATTCACCGCATCAGAAACAGCATCCAACGTCTCCTGCATCGGATCATCTCCCTCAGTAGGCAATGCATCCGTAATCAACAACAAATGTTTGGTACTTTCAGTATTAGGAAACAATGAAATAGATTTTTGTAACGTAGTTGCAATATTAGTCTGCGTTCGAGCAGAAACCTGAGTAATCTCCATCAATAATCGTGGAAAGTCATCCGTAGGCTCGATTGCACTTCTAACATCAGATCCAAATACCAAAAGTCCAACTTTATCCTTAGCCTCAATCGCCTTAAAGGCCAATGCAATGCCAGCCTTCTTACACCGCTCAATCTTCCTACCTTTCATAGAGGCAGATGCGTCAAGAGCATAGATTAAATCAATCTGCCCCTTCTTCTGTCGCGTAAAGGTTTTCAAATCACCAATACCTAACGTAGCATGTCCTCGTCGAACAGCAAGCTTCAACGATTTCTTAATAGCAATATCACGATATCGGTCATCACGGCGATAAGGCTTAATCTCATCCCGATCCCCATAACGATTATCCTTTTTCTGAATCTTATCTCCCATAAATCCTTTTGGAATAATATTATCCAATTCCTCAGTATATAATATAAGTGATGCCAGCCGAATACCTTTCTGTTTAATGGTACCATCCTTAGAAATTAACCCTTCCTCCTTCAACGACTCAATCTTATCATCAATATTCTTTCGCAAGTCCTTTCTAAATTCGGGAACCGAAATATTACGTTTCAAATAGTTGGAATTATAATTCGTAAGCAAACGTAATAAAGACGGACCGTAAATCTTAGTAGCGACAGAATAATTTTTAACAAGCTGTTCAAATAACAAATCAGGAGAGAATCCACCAATACCTTGATTCAAAGCCTCCTTAATCAGCTTCCCTTCCGAGATAGTATCCTTATCATTCTCCAAAACAGAATTCATTAACTTATTTTCTTCAGACTGCTTCTTTAGCTTACCTTCAGCCTCAAACGCCTCAGAAACTTCTTTTATCTCAACTTTTTCTTGACTAACATTAGGGATCACCACCATCTTCCATCGCATCCTCTAGCGACTCCGCCGTTTTCTTAAATTCCTCTCGAACAAAAGTCTCAGGGTCCTTAAGATACTTAACAGATGGTTTCAAACGAATCCTATGACTTAAAACAGAAACGGTAGCATCCTCAACATCCTTCATCTCAACCTTCTTACGTCCAGCGATAACAGCATTAGCCTGTGCTCGCTCATATAATCCAAGTGAAGCACGAACGCTAGGTTTCTTTTCAACCTTATCACTATCCCTTAAATCGCGAACAATCGTCAATGCCAAGTCCAATAACGAAACAGGAAATTCAACATCCTGTTTCTTTCCACTTTTCTCAACAATTTCACGTTCTAACGGCAAAGTTTTAGGATAGGACATATAAATAACATCAAATCGATCGAGTAACACATCCGATAACTTCTCGGTGCTGCTGTCCTCAGGATTCATCGTAGCGATAAAGACAAAATTAACCGGAATATCGATATCATAACTTCCAAGCGTTACCTTACCTTCCTCTAATACCTGAAGCAAAGCATTCTGTAATCGCTCAGGACATCGATTTAACTCATCAAAAAATAAAATTCCATTATTAGCCTTGAAAATCTTTCCAGGTGTAAAAGCCTCTAATGATAACGGACCAAACTTCAAAGCCTTAATCGGATCAATATCACCAAGCAAATCCTCAGCAGTTAAATCAGGCGAACCCTGAATACGAATAAAACGATCCTCCCCATCAATCGTAACCGTCTTATGACTCTTATCGTCAGGAAACAAAGGATGCTTAGGATCAGAATTAAAGCCATCATTCAACGCCTTCATTTCAGGCAACAGCTTTGCAACGTTCTTTGCCAATGTAGTCTTCCCAATACCAGGTGGACCAACAATAATAACGTGTCTTGATGCCAATAAAGTAGAAATAAGCTGTTTCTTAGTACCTCCCTGTCCCAGAATGTCCGCAAACGGATTTTCCGAAAGTAAATTCTTTTGTAGTTGTTCGAATGTCATAGATACCTTTCAACATAAGCACTAGTTCTTAAGTGTTATCTATTTAGGTATGTGCATAGCATCCTAAGGTCGAAATTCTTTCACCTTTCACAAGCAGGTGCGTTGCGAGGGGTCGACCCCCTCCGGGGACGCAGCACCTTCAAGGGATAATCTAAGGATTTCGAAAGATGATATACACATACCTATTTAGGGGGGCTACCTATCCAGTCGTGTTAAAAATTTCCTCTATCCTATGTGAAATCTCACGAGTATTAGCTTCAGTAGTAATACCTTCTCTATGGCGATAGGCCACCTCTACAATCTGATCGGCTTCAATACCCATAGCTAGTACCTCAAACAGAGTAACGTTCGCCCACTTTGCAAGATGACCCATATCCCTAGGGATATACTCCTTACCCTTCCTCATCAGAAGTTCAGTCTTAGGATTAATTTCTTGGGCGTACTCACTCAAGTCAACAGCGGGCCTAATATGGATCCCTTCCTTTAGACCGACACTCAATCTCTCTGAGTAGAAACCCTCTGGTAATGGCTCAAACTTCAGTCCTGATAATTTCTCGGGCGCTGGAGAGTTAGGATGGTAACCCCCGAAATCAACAAGTTCTTCAAGAGGGATTTCATCACGTTCTGATAATTTCTCGAGATATGCTTCCTTTTCAAGCACATATTTGTTATATTTCACGATCTCATCTTCTATCTGTAATTTGCTTGCGTTTATTCCGCTCATAATAATCACATGTGTGTTTTTGTCTCTGAAAATTGAAATTTCCTTCAGAATCTTTGGCCAAATCAAAAAATCGAAAAACGGCCAATTCTACCCGATTTCAATGAATTAAGAGAAAGTAACTCTATTCTTAAAGCTATCGTTTTTATAGAATTTATATAAATTTAAACCTGTTTCAAGAAAAGTGCAGCTCCTACGCCACTTACAGAGATCAACGTAACCAAAACACCTGCAATCAACACCCCAACAATACAAGCAACCAAGAATTTTCTGTATTCCAATCCAATCAAATAAGCAGCCAACGCTCCAGAATACACACCAGATCCAGGCAACGGAACAGCAATAAAAGCGGCTATAGCCCATTCACCATACCTCTCAGTCAACGCATGCAATTTCTTCTGCACCTTAACCACATATCTCTGATACAACCTATCAACAAGTGATATACGAGTTCCAATCCGAACCAACCATCCAACAAAGGGATACAATACTAAACCTAACAAAATATTAACAACACAAGCAATAAAAAAAACCAAATACATATTCATGCCTGTAACAATCCCATACGGAATCGAAGCACGCAATTCTAAGAACGGTAATAACGTAATCCAGGCAACACTGAGAACATCAGAAATCATACAAGTGTAAACCTCTTAACTTTCTCCTTCAAATATACATCACCCTTCAAGTCAGCAATCACCGAAGCACCATCAAAGTATTTCCGCTTCTCGAAACCAATCAACATCTTACCCTTAACCTTGGTCTTCTTATGCTTTTTCTTAAAAGCAGCAGCATGACTTGTAACAGCAAGCGGAGGTCCACTAATCTCAATCAACGGACCCATCTTTTCTTTTTTAACCATCACATACAATAAAGCATTACCCTCGAACGACAACCCTTTATCAACAACCGTAAATCCATATCGTTGCAAAGATCGCTCAAAAAATTCCAAGACCTTAAGCAATTTACACCCAACAAGGTCAACCTTCCCCGTAACCGGCAAGACATCAACCATAACAAGCTCATTCCTTCCCGCTTTTTTCCTCAAATCATCTGGAGTAAGCTTTCTCTCAATAAAAGACTCAACCGTTGGTTTACTAGCAAAATCAGTACAAGCAGAAACAAAACGACTAAAAGCATCCACACCAATTGCAGCAGCTGCATTACGATCACTTTGTACGGGGTCAACAATAACAAGTGGACAAGCAGTCTTAGAACTATTCAACTCCATTAAGACATCGCTACCCTTCCAATACTTAGCGGGATCCAAAACTACCTTCTCGCCCCATTTCTTAGCGGCAGTTACAAGTTTACCAAATCCCTTGAAGTGAATAACCAGTACCTCGCATACATATCCAGAAAAGCCATTAATGAAAGATTCAGCACCATAGATACGCTTCGCCCTACAAAAGGCCTTCAACAAACGAATTTCATCCAGGTACTTCTTCCCATGCTTCTTGACCCAGGATGCGTGCAACGGACTAACATCCGTAATATTCTTGGCCTGTGAAGCTTTAGTAATACCTAAAATAGGAATAACTTCAAATGTTTTCCCCTGATCAAAAAACTGAAAATAATCCCGACTGCCATGAACCCGACCAAAGGTAGCAAATGCCTTCTTAACACTTTTTTCCAACAAATCAGCAAGCTCATCACTTCTGTCTTTATACTTAGCGTAAGGAAATTGCACAAAAAAATCAACGTCTGTAGTCTCACGTAACCAAGTCCCCTTCTCTCCTGAACCGCCAAGAATAACTTTAGCACCCGTAACAGATTTCTTTAAGAGCGTTAGTTTAGCATCCACCATACTTCGATGGTGCGCTTCATCATCCTTTGTAGGCTTCACAATCGCAAGAGCCTCTTTCAATACCTTCCTCATAACATGATCTACCGATTATAGTTATAAAAAACCTTTGTTTTTAAGAAATAAGCTAACTACCAATCAATCACCGAAAAAAAATAATTGCTCCCAAATAAGAATATGTCGTCGGTATGCATATAATAAATACCAAAGTTTTAAAAAGAAAATATTACCCCTCAGTGAATCAATAAGAGCATTTTTGCTACATAATGGAAAACAAGATAGCTGAGGCGTTGAAAGGAGAAAAAGAGATTCTAGTAAACTCACTAAAAGGGAAAAAAGTAGCGGTCATCGAGGATGATGAGGTCCAAAGAGACATATATCTCCAGATGATTAAACAGTTCATCGGTGATTCAAAATTCTCGCTAGAATCTCTCACCGGATACGCCAAATATCCTGGAAGGCAAAACGGAACACTCTATCTAGGAACTAGTGTAGGAGTATGGGGGTTACTGGATAGATGGGATCAAGTTCCAACTCAGATGATTCTTTTCAACGATACAAAATTCACCCCCTCAGTCGATCTTTCAAAATACTCCACAATAGCCATCGGAGGCATTGGAAAAATGCTAGCAGAACCTCAGACCAAAGGAGGATTAGAAGAGGTTTTAAGATTCTGCGCAAGACATGATTTCGACTACACTATTGTAGGAAACGGATCTAATACTATTTTTGGAGATCTAGAGGGTATGACGATTAGAACAAACGGGCTGGATGGGATCTACTCAATCGGGAACAGTACCAACCCGCAAGAGATTAATCAACCAGAAAAACCCCTCGAACTTGGATCAGATCAAGTGAGATCATTCCTAGAAAATCAAGAACCTGAGACAGAATTACTTATTGAATTCGGAGCAGGCCATAAAACCATGCCACTAGCGAGACAAGCACCTAATCTAGGAATCGCAGGAGTAGAATTTTTGATAGGAATACCTGGAACAATTGGAGGAGCTTCT
>JAQBWB010000003.1 GCA_027623355.1 Nanobdellota archaeon
TTTAGACTCAAAAGTCGATCTGAAGAGCGGGGCTTTGAACCCAAGCGACTTTTGAGTAACCAGGACTTTCTACTGAGCCTCCCTCTTAGGGCGCGTAGAAATCCTCTCGGCATAGCCTCAGTTAGCACAGGCTCAGCCCTGCTCTCAAGGCTGAAGACCGACATACTGAGCAATGAAACATTGCTGGTACCGCTAAAGCGGTTCTCCGTAGGAGGCAACGGAAAATGAAACATTTTCCTAGTTGCGCTCACTTCGTTCGGCAACAACCCTCTTGTCGGTATGTTTTATTGATTTGAAGGGCTTCGCAAAAGGGTGCTAACACAGGATTTCTACGCCCCCCCTCTTAACAAGATTTATATAACCAGTTTTCTTCTTGAGAGTAATGCCTCACTATCCCAAAGAAAAATTCAAGACCGAACATGCTGTTTTTGATAGATTTACGAATGATATTTTATTTAAACTGATTCGTCAGGGGTATTTTGCTGGTATTGAGAGTGCGATTGCACTTGGAAAGGAGGCAAATGTGTTTTCTGCAATACGTTCTGACGGTAAACGAGTTGCTATTAAGATATATCGACTAGAAACTAGTGATTTTAACAAGATGTATGACTATTTGCGGGAGGATCCGCGATATGCCTTATTGAAGGGAAAGAAACGTAAAATTATTTTTCATTGGGTACAGCGAGAGTATCGGAATTTATTGAAAGCTAGAGATGCAGGTGTTTCGGTTCCTACTCCGCTTACGTTTAACAAAAATGTTCTTGTTATGGATTACATCGGAGGAGATATTGATGTTGCTCCTCGTTTGATTGCGGTTGTTCCACCGAAAAAGAAGGCTTTTTTCGATGCTGTTGTTGAAAATATTAGGAAATTATACGTGGCGGACATGGTGCATGCCGATCTTTCTGCATTTAACATTTTGTATCATGATGATCCTATTTTTATTGATTTATCGCAGACGGTTACTAACAAGCATCAGCGTTTTGGTGAATTTTTGAAACGAGATATTCATAATGTATGCACGTATTTTACCAAAATAGGTTTAAACGTGGATGAGGAGAAAGTGTGGCGAAAGGTAACGGGTAAAAAGGCAGAATTGTAAATTATACCTATAAACATGCCGAGACACGGCGTGATTATGAGATTCAAAGAATACCCTACACCTCATTGGTGTCGGCATTTTCATTGGAGTTTACAATCCTAAAAAGGTATGTGAATAGCATAGTCACTAGCGTTCGTAGGCTGCTAAAGCAACCATCTTCGAAATTCCTGAGATTATTCCTTGAAGGTGCTGCGTCCCCGGAGGGGGTCGACCCCTCGCAACGCACCTGCTTTGGAAGGTGAAAGAATTTCGATCTTAGGATGCTATGCACATACCTAAAAAGACTAGGCTTTTAAACATCTCACGAATTACGATTACTATGGAAGAGTTCATGTATGAATTAAGGATACCGAAAGACCGGATTGCGGTAGTTATTGGTAAAGAGGGTGTTACTAAAAATCACATTGAGAAATATACTAAAACAAAAATAGATATTGACAGTAAGGAGGGCGAAATTATCCTTACGGGTAAGGATGCTCTTGGTTTGTATTCAGCTCGTGAGGTTGTCACTTCAATCGGACGTGGATTTAATCCGGATGTTGCATTATTGTTATTGAAACCTGATTATGTCTATGATACCATCAACATGGCCGATTATGTTGGAAACTCTAAGGATCATTTGCAGAGAATTCGTGGTCGTGTTATTGGTCGTGAAGGTAAAAGCAGACAGTTGATTGAGGAATTGACCGAAACTTATGTTGTTGTGTATGGAAAGACTGTAGGTATTATTGGACTTGCTGACTATGTCCCTGTTGCTCGAGCAGCTGTTGATATGTTGCTTGGTGGAAGTCCGCATGTTAACGTTTTCAAGATGATGGAACGTAAAAGACGAGATCTGAAAAGAGAGCAGCTGATGGGCGTTGAGTTGAAGGATGAATTTAAGTAGTAATGTTTAAATAGATTTTTTCTTGATTGGTTTATATGAAGTTCAAAGTTGTTCTTATTGTGGTTGTGTTC
The DNA here is from genome assembly GCA_027623355.1 of Nanobdellota archaeon. Classification (GTDB taxonomy): domain Archaea; phylum Nanobdellota; class Nanobdellia; order Woesearchaeales; family JACPBV01; genus JAQBWB01. Next base: position 2,060 of record JAQBWB010000003.1, read on the forward strand.
TTGTTACTGGGTTGTCAGCATGTGGAGCATCCCATGGATAATCATCTTGGTTGTCAGGAGAGTGAGATTACTGCATCTGGCTGTGATTTAGCTGAGGAGGGAAAGAAGAACGTTGATTTGTTCTCTGGAATTGATAGTCTTGCAGTAAGTTCTGAGGAGGTTGTTTATGCTGAGCGTAATAAGGGTTATTTGAGTCAGCCTTTAGATGAGGGAGTATATCCAGGGATCATCATGATCCATGAATGGTGGGGATTGAATGAAAATATCGAGGATATGGCTCGATTGTTAGCGAATGAAGGGTATGTTGTGTTGGCCGTTGATCTTTATGATGGAAAGGTTGCTAGCAATTCGGCTGAGGCTGGACAGTACGCTGGTTCTGTGCGGGGAAATCAGGCAGAGGCTGTTGCTACTATGCATTCTGCTGCCGAGTATCTTCGTTCTTTAGAATCTGTTAGTGATTCACTTGCATCAATGGGATGGTGTTTTGGTGGTGGAGAGTCACTTCAACTAGCGTTATCGGGTGAAAATCTTGCAGCTACGGTCATTTATTACGGAAGTTTGGAGAGTGACCCTGAAGTATTACGTGTGATTAAACAACCTGTTTTGGGAATTTTTGGAGAGGACGATACTTCTATTCCTGTTGAATCTGTTCACGCATTTAATTCTGCGTTAGATTCTTTAGCTATTGAAAATGAAATTTATATTTATGAGTCGGTAGGTCATGCATTTGCGAACCCTTCTGGAATTCGCTATGCGGCCTCTGAAACGCTTGATGCATGGGAAAAAACGGTTGCATTTTTGGATGCTCATTTAAAAAGCTAAATTGTACTAATACTTAAATTTATAAAGTAAGTTCTTTTCGAGAATCTTGATGGAAAAGAAACCTATTGCACATTTGATGGCTGAACAGCAGCGAGATATTAGTATTTCGCAGTTTTTCGAGAGAAACCGGCATTTGCTTGGATTTGATAACAAAAGAAAGTCGCTTCTTACCACAATTAAGGAAGCAGTAGATAATTCATTGGATGCCTGTGAGGAGGCTGAGGTGTTACCTGAGGTTATTGTCGAGGTTGTCGATATGGGTAATGATCGTTTTAGGGTTGTGGTTGAGGACAATGGTCCGGGAATTGTGAAGAAACAAATACCTTCTATTTTTGCAAAATTATTGTATGGTTCTAAATTTTTTAAGTTATCTCAGACTCGAGGACAGCAAGGAATTGGTATTTCTGCGTCCGTTTTATATGCTCAGCTTACTACAGGGAAGCCTGCAAAGATTACCTCTCGGATTAGTGCTGATGATCCCGCTCATTATTATGAATTGCATATTGATACTAACACTAACAAACCAGATATTGTGAAGGATGAGGTTGTTAATTGGAAGAAGGAGCATGGTACTCGGGTTGAGTTGGAGTTAGAGGGAAGCTATCAGCAGGGTTCTCAGAGTGTTGACCAGTACCTTAAGCAGACTGCAATTGTAAATCCTCATGTAACTATCATCTATACCAATCCTCGAGCAGAGCAACTTATTTTTGCTCGTGCAACAGATCAGCTTCCAGTAAAAGCTAAGGAGATCAAGCCGCACCCGTATGGTGTCGAATTGGGCGTTTTGATCCGAATGATGAAAAACACTGAAGCACGTTCTTTGCAGTCGTTCTTATGTACTGAATTTTCTAGAGTAGGACCTGGTACGGCAAAGGAGATTTGCAGCCACGGAGCATTGGTTCCTACTACTAAGCCTAAGGATGTTAGTAGAGACATGGCTGAGAAATTGTTAACGGGTATCAATGCTACTAAGATTATTGCTCCACCTACTGATTGTATTAGTGCGATTGGAGAGGAATTGTTGGAGAAGGGAATACGTAAGGAAATTAATGCTGAGTTTTATTGTTCTGTTTCTCGTCGTCCAGAGGTCTATCGAGGTAATCCGTTTGTGATAGAGGTGGGACTTGCTTACGGTGGAGAATTGAGTGCTGATGATCCTATTAAGGTGTTTAGATATGCTAATCGTGTTCCACTATTGTTTCAACAGGGTGCATGTTCTGTTAGCAAGTCTATTATTGCTACGGGATGGAAGAGTTATGGATTACATCAGAGTCGAGGTGCTTTACCAGTAGGTCCGATGGCATTAGTTATTCACATTGGTAGTGTTTGGGTACCTTTTACATCAGAAAGTAAGGAGGCTGTTGCTCACTATCCGGAGATTATTAAGGAGATTAAACTAGCATTGCAAGATATTGGTCGTAAGCTTGCAACATATGTTCGTAAAAAACATAGTATCCAGATAGAGGGTAAGAAGAGAAGTTACCTTGAGAAATATATTCCTCATGTTGCTAGTGCGTTGAAAGATTTACTAGGGTACCAGGATGATGAGGAAAAAAAGGTTTGTGAGATGCTAGAGACCATACTTGAGCATAAGCGTGGCGAATTAGAGGAGATTAAGGTTGATAATCCTGATTATGATGCTGACTTAGCTGCTATTGGAAAAGATGATAAGAAAGCTAATGAAGATGAATCAGATGAGGAAAAAGCTAAAGACGGCGAATCAGATGAAAAAAAAGTAGCTGATACTCCAGAAGATTCAACTAATGAATCTACTGATGAATCTGAGAAAAACGATGATAAACAGACTACGCTTGGTGAGAAAAAATGAAGAAAAGCCCCGTGATTGCAGATATTAGAGATATTGCCGATGGTATTTACAAGAAGATTTTGAAGAAGAAGCAGCCGGAGCTTGAGACACCTTTACGATCACTATCCAATGTTTCGTATGATTCCAAGTCAGGTTACTTTCAGATTATGAAAAAGATGAAGAATAGAACGCTTACGGTTAATACGATAAAGACGTTTGCGCAGACTCTTCGAATGATGGGACTTTCGAAGGATTTGATTGAGGCTGATGATACTGCTACAAAGAGAGAGGCATATTATGTTTCTAAGAACTGGGGAGATGCACGATTTTCTGAGCAGCCTGATTCTGATGCGGTGATGGATGATGTAGAGGCTATGCTGATGGTTAACCGTGAAAAAATGGGTTTCATTCCAGAGGAAAAAGGTGGAGACATTGCGGGAAAATTAATTGTTGTTGACAAGGATAGTGATACTGGTGAAACTCTTAAGATTGATTGCACTAAATTTGGATCTGGAGCATATTCGATTCCTTCCTCGGTAGAGCAGTTGAAGTTTGAGACAAGTGCTAAATTTATTTTAGCTATTGAAACTGCAGGTATGTTTCAGCGACTTGCTAAGCACAACTTTTGGAAGAAGTCTAATTGTATTTTGATTTCTATGGGTGGTGTGCCTTCACGAGCTTGTCGACGCTTTATTAGACGTTTAAGTGATGAGAAGAAACTTCCTGTATACGTGTTTACGGATGGAGATCCCTACGGATTCTTTTCGATTTACAGAACTTTGAAAGTGGGTTCGGGTAATGCTGCTCACATTAACAAATACTTTTGTGTTCCGCAGGCTAAATTTATTGGTGTAACACCTCAGGATATTATTGAATATAAGTTGCCCACACATCCTCTTAAGGACGTTGATTTGAAGAAGATTAAGGATGTTTTGAAGAACGATCCGTTTTGTGCGCACTATAAGGAATGGCAGAAAGCTCTTGATCAGATGTTTAAAATGAAAGTTCGTGTAGAGCAACAGGCGTTTGCAGCTCAAGGTCTTAATTTTGTGATTGATACGTATTTGCCTGAGAAGTTGAAGAATCCTAAGACTTGGTTGCCTTAAAGTCATGGAAGACATAACGTATTGCATATGAATTGTTATGCCTTCCAAACTTTAGTCACGGAAATAATAGTGTTACAATAGCCAGTAACTAAAGGTCCATTAGTTTTGAAAGATTTCTTCTTGATTTCTCTATATCGGGTTTAATTAATGAAGAGGAGTAGAGTGCTATTTCTTGGGCGTCACTATCTCTTAAGGTATTGTCTTCTGCTAGTAATCCTTTTCTCTTTGCATAATCTAGGAGTTTGTCGGCGGTTGATTTTTTGCTTTCAATCATCTCTTCTACTGGTTTGATTAAGGGATGGAATTTCTTAGGTGTTGCATTTTTAGCGAATTTGTAGAATTTTTTTGTATAGTCACGGAGTTCTTTGTTTCTGTATCCTTGATAGACGGATGCTTTTTGTAGTCTATTTCTTACTGCGGTATGGGGCGGGATGAATAGCACATTGTCTTCTTGTTTGAATGCGTTTGCCATTCCGTGGTCGGTTGGAAGGACCTCGATGAACTCCCTTTGGATTTTTCTCATGGCGTATTTGTAGAGGATCATGTTTGCGAAGTTAATGCTTGGCAGGTTGGTGTCCATTCCTCTTTGTTCTAAGGTCCCTAATTTATTTATTTTTACGGGACTCCAGGAGATGTCTAAGGGATAGGGATAGATGTCGCTCGGTTTTGCTTTAGGATCAGCCTTTTTTACTAATTGAAACCATTTGATTGTTCTTCTTTTGACTGAATGTAATAGGTCTTCGAGTGTTTGTTTATAGGGTGGAAGTCCTGCGAATTGTTGGTGCTTTGAATAGAGTCCGAGGTTGGTATGTAGTTTTCTGCCTCCACGGTAGAGCATGACACGCATATCTTTTGCTAGGTGGGTGTTGTCGCTAAAGGGCGAGCTTTGTGAAAATACTACTAGTGCAGGATCTGCTGCTATGGCTAGGTTGTAGGAACCTACCATAGATCTTGCAATTTTGCTGTTTTTTAGAATTTTTACATATTTTGTAACTGGATCGAAGACTCCCTTAGGAAGAGTATAGTGGCAGTGGAAACCAAATGAGTTTAGTGCTTTTTCTGCTTTTTCTTTTCCTAGAATTTTTTCTTTTATTTGGTATTTGGGCTCTTTGTTATAGGATCTTTCAAACGTTCCTGGATAGCTGCCAAAAGAGAAGAGCTTTAAGTCCATTTTCTCTACGACTTCATTTACAATTTCTGTAGAATTAAGCATTTCGAAGGCAGGACCGTGGGTTTCGACGTGAGGAAAGCATCCTAACTCGAGCATGTTGTTGCCGATTTCCTTGTAGATGTTGATATTGGGATGTTGTTGTTTTATTTTATTGATGACTTGGGGGGCTTCATTAGACATCTTGCCTTCTTTATCTAGAAGTGCTAACTCTACCTCCATGCCTATTTTTGATCTCTTTAGAACTTTCTCTTTAGTGATATTATCCCCTATGTATTTTGGTGTATTATGATATATAAATGTTGTTGGTTTGAGAATAAAATGGGTTTATTGAAGAAAAAAATGGGCCTGAAGATAAAAGAGGTGCACTACTCCTTAACCTTCAGTCCAAAATGGGCCTGAAGGGATTCGAACCCTTGGTCTATAGCTTAGAAGGCTATCGCCCTATCCAGGCTAGGCTACAGGCCCATCCTTGTTGAAGTCCCGAGTGTTTATATAAATCTTTTCTCAAAGGATAAGGTTATAAAGAAACTTGCGACTAGATGGGTTATGGATAAGGCCAAAGTATTGATGAATAGGGAAGGCAAGAAGTACCTTGTTAGGGATGCTGCTAATGATTATCACAGTGCTGACGGATTTTTTAGCACTAAGGATCTTTCTGGAAAGGCGGGAAAGGTAGTAAGTAACAAGGGCAAGGAGTATTCTTGTTTCGAGGCTTCTTTTTTAGATCTGTATAATAAGATTAAGAGGAATGCTCAGATTATTACGTTAAAGGATATTGGGTTGATTATTACTGAGACTGGAATTGGGAAGGATTCTGTCGTTGTTGATGCGGGTGCTGGGAGTGGTGCACTAAGTTGTTTCATGGCGCATATTTGCAAGAAAGTTACTGCATACGAACTCCGTGATGATTTTATTGAGCTTGTTAAGAAAAACAAGGAAACTCTTGGATTGAAGAATTTTACATTAAAGAAAGGTAGTGTTTATACTGATGTTACTGAGAAAAATATTGATGTAATGACGTTAGATGTTCCTGAGCCGTGGGAGGCTTTAGGTAGTGCTAAGGGTGCTTTGAAGATGGGTGGTTTTTTGGTTTCTTATAGTCCAACTATTCCTCAGGTTATGGATTTTATTGAGGCTGTTCACAAAGAGTCTAGCTTTCTTCATTTGAAGACTGTTGAATTAGTGCAGCGGGAATGGGAGATTATTGAACGGAAAGTTCGACCTAAGACTACGCAGACAGTGCATACTGGATTCTTGACTTTTGTTAGAAAGATTTAGTTGAGTAAATTCTTTTCTTGGGTTAGGGGAAGATTGAGAAGACGAATTCATCTTTGTTGTTGTAGAAATGTTCTTTTAGTGTTGCTTCATGTTGCATTCCTAATTTTTTGTAAAATGCTTGTGCTTGAATGTTATCTGCATGGGTTAAGAGGTAGAGTTTTCTTAGTTTGGAAGAATGTTTTTCGTATTCTTCAGAGGCTTTTTTAATTAACGCTTCAAAAAGTTGCTTCCCTAGACCTTTTCCCTGCTGTGATTTTAGGACTGCAATACGATCTAGTTCTGCTAGTTGGTGTTTGGGTAGGCCATGCATCTGCCAGCTTGTTAATCCTACTATTTTATTATCTTCAACAGCTACAAGGTAGTTGTAGCCTTTGTTTGTTTCAGTTTTGAAGACTTCTACCCCTTCTTGAACAGAATCTATATTGTAGGCGTCTTTTAGGACTGCTGCTATCTGAGTTGCCTCTTGTTGTTGTGCGTTTCTTATGATCATTCTACCGTTACACTCTTTGCTAAGTTTTTTGGTTTGTCGGGGTCGTGATTTCTTAGGGTTGCAATGTAATATGCGAATAGTTGTAGGGGGATGGTTGCTAGTAATGGCGTTAGGATATAAGAATTTTCTGGTATGTAGATGACATGATCTACTTTCTTTGCAATTTCTTCGTCTCCTTTAGTTGCAATTGCAATTACTACTCCTCCCCGTGCAGTTACCTCTTCGATATTACTGATTACTTTCTTGTAGGTTCGGTCATCTTTTGTTGCTATTGCGATTACGGGCATTTGTTCATCAATTAGTGCGATAGGCCCGTGCTTCATCTCTGCCGCAGGATAGCCTTCAGCGTGGATATAGGAGACCTCCTTGAGCTTTAGAGCACCTTCTAGAGCGATAGGGTAGTTGATTCCGCGTCCAAGGTACAGTGCATGGTGTTTTTTGTAGAATAGTTTTGCTAATTTCTTGATGTGTTGTGTTTCTTCTATCGCTTGTTCTATTTGTAGCGGAATTTTTCTTAGGTCTCGGACTCTATTTGCTATTTGGTCTTTTGGAAGGGTGTTCTTTAATTTTCCTAGATGAAGTGTTAGAAGATAGAGGACTGTTAGCTGTGCTGTGAATGCTTTTGTTGACGCTACACCTATTTCCGGTCCAGCTTTAGTGTAGAGCACTGCGTCTGACTCTCTTTCGATTGAGGAGCCTTTCACATTAACAATGGAAAGTATTTTTGCACCTTTAGTGCGAGCTTCTTTTAGGGCTGCTAGCGTATCTGCAGTCTCTCCACTTTGAGAAATGGGGACGATGAGAGTATTTTCTTCAATGATTGGATCTCGATATCGGAATTCTGAGGCGTATTCTACTTCAACTGGAATCTTTGCTAGCTCTTCGATCATGAACTCACCTACTAGACCGGCGTGCCAGGATGTTCCACAGGCAACGATGATTATTCTTTTCACTTCTTTAAGATCTATGTTGTCTTCGATGTTTTGTTCAAGTGTTTTTGCTATGGTTGAGGATTGTTCATGGATTTCTTTAAGCATGAAATGTTCATAGGCTTGCTTTCCTGCTTTTTCCGAATCCCACTCTATTGTTTCGATCTCTTTTTCTTTTTTATTTCCGTCGAGATCGAAGATTTCTACTTCGTCTATGGTAAGAACTGCGATTTCTTCATTATCTAGATAGATTACTTTATTTGTTTGCTTTAGAATTGCGGGAGCGTCTGACGCGATGAAGTTTTCTTTTTCTCCAAGCCCAATAATTAATGGGCTTTCTTTTCTTGCAGCTATCAATTGATGAGGGTTGTCGGCTTCTATAATTCCTAAGGCATATGAGCCTTCTAGTTGTTTAAGTGTTTTAGCAATTGCTTGTACAATATTTCCTTGGTTGTTTTCTTCAATGAGATGTGCAATAACTTCGGTATCGGTATCTGAGGTAAAGGTGTGTCCCTTGTGAGTTAGTTGTGCTCTTAGTTCAGAATGATTTTCTATGATGCCATTATGGACAATAGCTATGTTCTTGGTACAGTCTTGATGAGGGTGAGCGTTTTCTTTGGTTACTGATCCACAGGTTGACCATCTTGTATGGGCTAGGCCTATGTTTCCTTTTTGATCTTTTAGGTTTACTTTTTGATCTACTTCGTCAATTTTTCCGCATTCTTTTTTTATAACGATGGTTTTGTTTTCAATTGTTGCTAGTCCTGCTGAATCATAGCCACGGTATTCTAATTTTTTTAGAGATTCTAGAAGTACGGGCGCTATATTTCTTTCTGCAATTGCTCCAACTATGCCACACATTTGGTTAAGAAGAGTAATGCTTATATATAAATGAATACTAAACTATTGTTAGTAGTATTAAAAAAGGATTTATAATGGCTTTACTAGTAAACAAGGACGGTGGAAAGGTAACCTCGCTTTCGGCTAAAGAGGTAACTCTTGAAAGTTTGAAACACTTTAATTCATCGCTTTCTGGTCGGATTTTGTCTTTACTTGCTCGAAAGGTAGATTATCCTATGGCGATTGCTCGAACATTGAAAGTACATGAGCAGCGAGTGTATTATCATATTCGTAATTTGGAGAAATCTGGGCTCATTAAGGTTATTAGGAGTGAGGCTAACCAGGGCGTTATACGGCAATACTATGGATTGGTGCAGGATGCTCTTTTTGTTAAGTTTAAGGAGTTTGAGGTTAACCATCAGCTTGATTTAGAGCCTGCAACTGAGCCTTTTTTAGAGCCGTTTATAGTTTCGGGTAAGTTGGATGCAGATATTATTGTAGGTAGTCCTGATCCGCACGGTCCCGATAAGGCTCGAAGTCGTGATGGTTATTATGGAATGGACTTAGCTTTGTTTTTGGGAAGTTTCGTTCACAATGTAGATAGATTACATGTTAAGTTAGATACCGAGGTTCGGGATTTAACGGGTAACATGATTGTGATTGGAGGTCCTGTTGTTAATGCGGTAACTGCAAAACTAGCTAAGTCGTTACCGGTGTATTTTGATGCTAAGAGTTCTTCTATTATCTCTAAACTTTCTAAGAAGACGTATGATGCTGATGAGATTGGAGTTATTGAGAAGATTGTGAATCCGTTTAATCCTAAATCTTCTATTTTGTTAGTAGCAGGTAAACGATATGCAGGTACTCGAGCTGCCATTATTGCTTTTACTCGTTATTTTTCTTTGGTTTCTGTTGGGAATAAGCATAATAAAAAGGTGTTTGCTAAGATTGTCGAAGGTGTTGACAAGGATTCGGATGGTTTGGTGGATGATGTTGAGATTTTAGAGTAGTTTCTTTTGTATTATAGGATATATTAGTTCTTCCCATTTTGCATATGCCTCTGCAGAGGGATGGAGGCCATCATTTGCTACCATTTCTGGTTTCTTGTTGAGCTCTTGACTAAGCTCGAAGAGATGTATTACCGATAGATTTCTTTCTTTGGCTTGCTTAGTTATAATTTCATTGAATCGTCTTAGTTCTTGGGCTATATTTTTAGGATCTCCAAAGTATTTTGCGGCAGGTAGTTGCGAAAAGTCAGGGATTGTTACGATCACTAGGTTTTGATTTACTTCCTTTTGTATTTCATCTAGAAGTAATTGAAATTGCTGGTTGAAGGTAGTTTCATCAACACCTTGAACGTAATCATTTACTCCGATAAGGAGTGTTGCGAAGTCTGCATTTGCTTCTTTTAGTAGGGGGATTTCTTTATCGAGTGCATCTTGCGTTGTCCAGCCCGTTACGGAAGGATTAGCTACTAGTTCTATCTTGATGTTTTCTTGTTGAAGATGTTTTGTTAGAAGTGATGGCCATGATTCTTGTTGTGAAGCTCCTTCACCGATGCTATAGGAGTCTCCTATTGCTACATATCGGATGGTGTTTGGATCTGTTGGTTCCATGATGTTTTTTTGACTGCAGGCAGTTAGTAGTAAAAGTATAATCGTTAGGAGGATTTTCTTTTTCATCTGCATTAATTATAATAATACTTTCCAGCATCTTTTTGCTTGCGATCCATAACGGAATCTAATTTGTTGATTCTTGGTCTTCCTGATTGGTCGTCTCTTCTTAGGGTGATTTGGACTTCTTTTAGGAGTAGATTCATTCCTTCTTCCATGCTCATGGGACCTATTTGTTTTCCTTCTCTTGCAGGCTGTCCTTCGAAGACGATTAATCTATTTGCTACGTAATCTAGAAAGACAAGATCGTGGTCAACTATTAGAATTGCTTTTCCGGTTGTGTCGGCTACATTTCTGATGATTTTTGAGATTTTTAGACGCTGTTCGGTATCTAGGTATGCTGAGGGTTCGTCTAAAAGAATAATGTCTGCTTTCTTTCCTAGGGCTTCTGCAACGGCTACTCTTTGGAGTTCTCCTCCGGAAAGTTGTTTGAGTTGGCGAGTGAAGAGGTCTTTTAGATTGAGTGGATCGATGATGTCGTTAGTATGATACTGGATTGTTTGCTTTAGGACATTCATTACTAGCTCTTCTGAATCTGATGCTAGATTTTGGGGTTTATAGGAAATGGTTGCTGTTGTTTCTAATTTTCCAGTATCGGGAGTTTCTACTCCTGCTAGTAGTTTCATGAAGGTGGTTTTTCCGATTCCGTTTGGCCCTAGAATCCCGATTACCTCTTGGTTGTGGATATTACCTGCATTTGACTTTAGAGTGAAGTTTCCTAATTTCTTTTCCATAGCAGGCCATTCGAAGCGCACATCCTTCTTTTTTTCCTTATCTGATGAGCGCACTTCGAACTTGATCTTATGATCGCGGAATCGGACGTTATCGTCTTTGAGATAGCCCTCTAGATAGGCATTCATTCCTGTTTTTGCAGGTTTTAATTGCGAAACGATGCCATAGACCTTTTCTTTTCCATACATTATGTTTACGAGATCGGCCATATAGTCCATTACGATGAGATCGTGCTCGATTACTAGAACTGAGGTGTCTTCATCAGCTAAGTCGCGAATGAATCTTGCTATTTTTAGTCGTTGTTTGATATCTAGAAAGGAGCTTGGTTCGTCAAAGATGTAGAGATTTGCTTTTTTGAGAACGGTTGCAGCGATTGCGACACGTTGCATCTCTCCACCCGAGATTTTGTTGATATCGTTATCTAGAATGTTATCGAGTTCTAGAATTTCTATGACTTCCTTTAGTTTTTTGGTTTCATTTACTTTATCTAGTAATTCTTTTACTTTTCCTTTAGCATTTTTTTGAATTAATTCTACTTCTTGAGGTTTGTAGCTTACAATAATTTCTTTTTTCTTGAATTTCTCCATAAAGATCTGCATCTCTGTGCCTTTGAAGAGTTTGATTAATTCGTCAATGTCACTTTCTTCTTTTTCAGCATCTCCTAAATTAGGTTTAATTGAGGATGCTAGAATTTTGATGGCGGTAGATTTTCCGATTCCGTTTACTCCGATGATTCCAACAACTTTACCGAAGGTGGGTGTAGGAAGTGAATAGAGAATGAACTGATCTTTTCCGTATCGATGAATGGGGCGTGTTGTGAGGTGATCAGGTAGTTTGACCATATGAATTGCATTGAAGGGACAGACGTTTACAACTACTTGGAGTGTATCGTTTGCTAAGTCTTCATTTATTTGTGCCTTTCCGTCTGGACCTTTGACTATTGCTTCTATGCCCATGCGGTTTAGTGGGCTTTTCTTTATACAGAGATAACCACCACATCCTTCTGGATTGCAGCGGTCCTTTTCTACAACAGCAATTCGTTTCATAGTTGAGGTGCTTAGAAATCTGTTAATAAATGTGTTGGTTCATGTTCATACCGCACACGCCTTAAGATGGTTTTAATGGACTAATTTATTTTTTCTTCTTTTTACGTCTCTGGTTTCTTAGAATTTCTCGTTCTTCTTTTTCAATTATTTTTTCTTCCTTGATAATCTTTTCATCCACACTTTTTCTTTGGAAGGCTTGAGAGTTTGAAATGTAGACTAGTAGGATAGCGATGAAGACGATGTTGATGATTGCGCTTAACAGTGCCTCTACACTAAATGCTAGTCGTGCTGCAGAGGTTGTCGGAGTGATGTCCCCGTAGCCTACGGTTGTAAATGTGACAATGGAAAAATAGACAAAGGTTCCATAGCTAGGAGTGCCTTCTTGTGAGAACGAAAATGCAGTTTCCTGGTCCAGGTAGATGCTATGATAGAGCTGTGCGAATCCTAGGATATAGAAGATGAGGATAGATGTATAGATGAGTAGGATGAAGAGTTGTCGATGACGTTTGAACCAATGCTGAAGATCGATATCAATTCCAAGCACTTCGGGACAGATGATGAATGTAACCACGATATAGGAAGCGATGTGGAGAAGTTGAGTGAGTAGGATTGAAAAGTCTCCCCTTACTAGAATAGAGGGAATGGCAGTGAACACACCCAGGATGAGGAATGCTACTAATGCGTATCTTACTCCTTTTACGTTTTCTCGCGCATTAATGTAGGGCACGACAAAGAAGAAGACGAGATAGGTTAACGGAATCATGAGAATGTTGGTAATAATTGTTGGCGAGGTTTGTAGTCTTACAGATAGGAACCCTGCAAGATAGGTAGCGATAAAGAAACAGAAGGTAATAGGTGCTATAAAGAGAAGATTATAGAATGCTAGCTTTCCAATTGTAATGACTTCTTTACTACCACCTCTCTCTGGCATACTCATATTCTTATGGTCAAGATTTATAAATGTTGCTGATTTCGTGGATACTTACTCAACCACGCCTCCATGGCTAGCCTTTACAAAGGCTAGGATCCAAAGAGGCCAAGTACTCTTACTTCGTAAGTGTACTAGCAAACAACCAGACTTATGCCTCCGTGGCTTAGTAGCTATAGCGGCGCTCTCGTAAAGCGCAGGTCGGGAGTGCAACTCTCCCCGGGGGCTTTCTTTTTCTTTAGGCAACTCCAAGGAAAGGGGTTATAAACATTACTCCGGAGAGTATTATGATTCCAACAACCGTAGTATAACACACCCCATTATAGAATCGAGAATTGACATGTTCTCCCATCAGCTTCTTGTCATTGATGAGTTTGAGGATGTAGATGAGTAGGAAGGGTAATGCAATTCCATTGATGACTTGAGAGGTGATGATTATCTTTAGAAGGGGTGCATGAGGTATCAGCGTTACTCCTGCTCCAACGAGAATAAGGAATGCTAGGATTCCATAGAACTGAGGTGCTTCTTTGAACTTTCTGTTTAACGATGATTCCCACCCCATCCCCTCACAGATTTGAAAGGAGGTAGCTAGTGGGATGATGAAGGCTGCTGCTAGCGAAGCTGCAAATAGACCTACTCCAAACAGCATTCCTGCATATTCTCCTGCAAATGGGATTAGTGCGCGTGCGGCATCTGTAGCCGTTTCAATGTGGATACCACTTTTGAATAGAGTTGCTGCACAGGCGATGATAATAAAAAAAGCTATGATATCGGTGATGATTGAACCTATGATGACTTCCATTCTCGTATATTTGTAATCCTTTATCTGGACTCCTTTTTCTACGATGGTTGATTGGAGATAGAACTGCATCCAGGGTGTGATTGTGGTTCCGATGATCCCGATGAGGATTACGATGTAACTCATGTCCCAGGAGAAATGAGGGGTAAAGAGTTCTTTTGTTGCTAACGACCAGTCGGGCTGTGCCAAAAAACCGGAGAAGATATAGGCAATGTAAAACAGACAGAGTAGTAGAAATACTTTTTCTATTGCTTTGTAATTGAGTTTGATGATTGCTACCCATATGCCTAGCGCTATGAGAGGTACCACTAAATATTTACTGAGATGGAATAGTTGCGAGGCAGCCGCTATTCCTGCGAAATTAGATACGATAATAGAAAGATTGGCAATAAACATGAGCAGCATCAGTACGAATGTTACTTTTAGGCCAAATTTTTCTCTTATGAGGTCAGACAGGCCTTTACCCGTGACTACACCCATACGTGCTATCATTTCTTGAATGATGATGAGGACAAAAGTTACTGGTATGAGCGACCAGATTAACGTATAGCCAAAGTGGGCTCCTGCAATAGAATAGGTAGTAATCCCACCTGCATCGTTATCGACAATGGAGGTAATAAGTCCAGGTCCTACGACTGCAAGTAAAATGAGAGAAAATTTCCAACGAGATTTAATTGCTTTTTTAATTTTACTCATTACTATTGAGCAAAAGTGGGCGCAGTCTGCTACGTTTCCAGGATTCAGGCATGATTTCGGTCAATACTTCATCCGCAGTTACTACTCCTTGAATGACTTCATGGTCATCCACCACCGGTACGGTGAATAAATCATACCTGGCAATTACTTTTGCTATCTCCTCTTTTGTGGTATGCAGATGTACTCGGATAATATCTTTTTGCATAAATTGGCTCACTTTCTTTTTTGGTGAAGCGGTGATGAGTGAGCGTAATGGAATAACTCCGAGGAGACGTTTTTTCCTATTTGTGACATATAGGTGGAATGTCCTATTTGTTGCTGGTTTTGTTCTTCTTAAGAGAGCAATAGTTTGTTGGGCAGTAAATGTTTGAGGAACGATAATCATATTGGTATGCATGATTGCTCCCGCGGTAGCTTCTGGATAGTGAAGGATTTCTCGGATGACTGCACTATGTTCTTTATCTACAAAAGAAAGAATTTTTTTAACTCTTGTTTTTGGCATTTCTCCTAGAAGATCTGCAGCATGAGATGCAGGGATATTTTCTATAATTTCTGAGATGCTTTTTAGTCTTAGTGATTTGAAAAAAGATTCTTGAACGCGGGGTTCGGCATCTATCAATGTTCGCACTGCTTTTTTGCGGTTTAATGTTTTGAATATGAGTGCTCGTTCTTTTGAGTCAAGATCCTCCATGATATCTGCTATATCTTCTGAATGGAGATCGGAAATTTGTTTTTTTTGGATTTTGACGTGAATGTCGTGGTGATGATTTCCTAATGTTTCTACTTTATCCCATCTGATTACATAGTCAGATGTTTTTTTAGTGAACAGGTTTGCGAGTCTCGGGAAGCCAAGACGCCGGACCATACTCCTCATGCCTACTGCAACAGCAGCAACACAGAATTTCCCCTCTATTTTCCCTAGAATGATGTCATTCACGCGAACTACTTTTACCCCGTCAACGTCAACTAATTGTTTATCAAGAATATCTCCTAGCGTTAATTCATTGCCACGAACAAATGCAGGATTTATTTCTTCTTCATCTCTATCAAGGAGGATGTTTATCTGAACTTTTCTTCCTGATTGTTCCTCTTTTAATTCATCTACTAGCTTCCACGGAATTTTTTTTAGGTAGCCATCATCGGATTTGTAGATTAAGTGGGTGATTTCGGCGAACTCTTCACCGTCTATGAAGACAACGTCTTCGAATCTGCCGATCTTGGTTTCTGACTTATCCAATACCGGCTTTTTTTGTAGATCGCTAAAGTACACCATTTTATCTGCATTACTAATTCCCCGTTAGAATTATTGGTTTGCAGTTATATAAAGGTTTGGTTTTGCTGTATGTGCATAGTATAGTCACTAGTGTTCGTAGGCTGCTAAAGCAACCCTCTTCGAAATTCCTGAGATTATTCCTTGAAGGTGCTGCGTCCCCGGAGGGGTCGACCCCTCGCAACGCACCTGCTTGTGAAAGGTGAAATAATTTCGACCTTAGGATGCTATGCACATACGTTTTGCTTTTTTAGTGTTGGAGAATTTTTTCCTTCTTTGAATTTTTTTTACTCCATTTTTCTTTGGAAAGTTTTATGAAGTTATTACCCTATGATTGAGTATGGATCAGAGAAGAGTTGACCATTATTTCTATATGCTTCCTAGAGTCATGCATAAGCGAGTTACACTGATTAATCGCGCCATTAAGAAAAAGCACCGTATCGATAAAGTGGTTGCTCGGCGAGGAGTCAATAATCGTAGGAAGAAAAAGCTCTTTTTTAACTGCAGTGTATAGCTTACTCTCTGTTCTTCTTAAAACTGGTGCAGTGGCAGGAGGTATCACTGTTGGAGTATCTTCTCTCACCTATTGGGTTGTAAGAAGTTCACAATATCTTATCGACAGTCTTAGAAAAAATTTTGAATACTATTTTAGTCTTTGAGAATAAACTTGTCTATGTGCTTTCTTGCGAGCTCTCGTTTCTTTTGGTGCACTTTTAGGAAAGCATTTACTTTTTCGATGAGGATTGCTTTTAATTCTCCACTTAATAATTTTCCAGACTTGTAGTTGTCGCGTATACTCTTTAGTTTTTTGTCATCCTCTTCGAAGAAGGTTAACCATTGGTAGGCTGCATCGATTGCAGGATTGCCACCATGCTTTCGATGTTCTTCTAAGGTGTCTTTTCCTCCAGAGAAGGCGTACTTGTTGATTTTCTTTTTTACTTCATCGGGAGTGTCGGTTGTGAAGATAGTAGCGTGGCTTCCTTCTGAGGTCGACATTTTTCCTTCTGGCCCTAATAGAGATGGAAGGAAGGTGCAGTGAATTGCAGCGGTTTTAGGGTAGCCTAACTTAGGTGCTACGTCTCTTGCAATGCGCCAATAGGGATCTTGATCGATGGCTGCAGGTATTAGGGTTCTTGTTGGTTTTTTCTGGTGTACTGTAGGCAGGAAGCAGGTCGCTGATTGCATGGCTGGCCAGAAGTACATTCCAATGTTTGTGGAATTATCAAATCCGAATACGGCTTGAGCACTGGATGCTGTTACTTTTTTTGCTACTTTTATTGCAATCTTATACATTGTTTTTGCGTAATCAGTATCTACAAAAATAAATGTTTTTTTAGGATCGAAACCCATGGCAATGAAATCGAGTGCATTCTCATAAGCTAGTTTATTTGTTTCTTCTAGAGTAAGATCTTTACAGAGAAACTTTTCATCGTCTGTGATTTGGAAGTACAGGGGGATATCTAATGCATCCTGAAGATATTTGCAAAAGATCCAGGGTACGATATGGCCGAGATGGGTGTTTCCTGAGGGACCGCGTCCAGTGTATAATGCTACACTTTTCCCTTCTTCGTGCTCTTTAAGGAAGATTTCTAGGTCTCGGTGCGAGAAAAAGATTTTTCTTCTAAGCATGTGGTGCGATTTCTTTGCAGCTTTCTCAATTTTTTTAATTAGTGGCTCTGTAAGATGATTGGTACCGAACTCTTCGATTAGGCGTTCGTAATCAACTACGCCTTTTACTTCCCATGGAGTTACTTTTGCTTTAGACATATCGTGTGGCTTCCTTTAATTCTTTTACAAAGGCTACTGAAAGTTGTATGAGGTCTTCTTTCTTATTAAGGTTTTGTTCTATGATCTTAATGAGGGCGGAACCTACAATGATTCCATCGGCTCCTGCTTCTGCTACTTTTCTAACCTGTTCTTTGTTTGAGATGCCGAATCCTACGCAGATGGGTTTTCTGAGGAGTGGTTTAATTTCTTTTAGGTGTTTTAGACTGCGTTCTTTGAGGTCTTCTTTTGCTCCGGTAACGCCTAGTCTTGCGACGTAATAGATGAATCCCGTTGTTTTGTTTTCTATTTTTTGCAGGCGTTCTTTATTGGTTAGTGGACTTACCATGAAGATTAGCTGTATTTTGTATTTTCTTGCTTTGATTTCGAATTCATTGGATTCTTCTGGAGGGACATCTGCTATTAGCACAGAATCTACTTTTGCTTGTTGAGCTAATCTAAAGAATTTTCCTATTCCTTGTTGATAGACTAAATTTGCGTAGACTAGGAGGTTGATTGGGATATCGGTTTCTTTTCTTAGCTCTTTTATCAGCTCAAAGTTCTTTTCTGTTGTCATTCCCGCTTTTAATGCACGCTGATCTGCAGCTTGGACTGTTTTTCCGTCTGCAATTGGATCGGAAAAGGCGAATCCTAGTTCTAACATGTCTGCTTCTTTTGCTATTGCAGTTAGCAATTCTAGAGATGTTTTGTAATCGGGATCGCCTAGTACTAGGAAGGGTATAAGAGCTCGTTCCACATTGTCTTCTAATGCCTTGAATTTGGTTAGGAGTGGGTTCATTCTATTTTTACTCCTAATTCTTTCGATGCTATCTCTAAGTCTTTGTCGCCACGTCCTGAAAGATTGATCAGGACAACTTGGTCTTTGAATTCGGCGTGATGTTTAATGAGATAGCCTACTGCATGGGCTGATTCTAGAGCGGGGATGATTCCTTCTTGTTTACTTAGTTCTTCGAATCCTTTCAGACAATCGGTATCGGTTGCGAAGTCGTACTCTGCTCGCTTCTTTTTTCTTAGGTAGGCATGTTCTGGTCCGACTGCACTGTAATCTAGACCTGCCGATACGGAATGAGTGTTGTCAATTTGACCATCGGGATCTTGCAGCACAAATGTTTTTGATCCATGGATGATGCCTAGACGTCCTGCTACTGGATCTGCGAAACGTGCTGCATGGTGATGTCGTTTGATGCCGCGACCTCCTGCTTCTACCCCTATCAATCGTACTTTTTTATCTCGAATGAATCCTTTGAAGATTCCGATTGCGTTTGATCCACCGCCCACACACG
Source organism: Nanobdellota archaeon (assembly GCA_027623355.1). GTDB lineage: Archaea > Nanobdellota > Nanobdellia > Woesearchaeales > JACPBV01 > JAQBWB01. Next base: position 20,715 of record JAQBWB010000003.1, read on the forward strand.
CAATGACTGCATCGGGTAGTGATCCTTGCATTTTGAGTATCTGTTTCTTTGCTTCTTTTCCGATGACGGTTTGGAAATAGGCTACCATTTCGGGATAGGGGTGTGGTCCTAGAGCTGAACCTAAGAGATAGTGAGTTGTTTCTACTGAACCTGCCCAATCTCTTAGTGCTTCATTAATAGCATCTTTTAGGGTTTTAGAGCCGGAATCTACCGGGTGTATTTTTGCTCCTAGTAATTTCATCCTAAAGACATTTTGTTTTTGACGTTCGATGTCGACAGTTCCCATATAAATTGTGCAATCCATTCCGAGAAAGGCAGCTGCGGTTGCGGTTGCGACGCCATGCTGTCCTGCTCCGGTTTCTGCGATGATTCTTTTCTTGCCCATGCGCTTTGCTAGGAGTGCTTGGCCGATAGCGTTGTTTATTTTATGGGCTCCGGTATGGGCTAGGTCTTCACGTTTGAGATAAATTTTGCAGCCTAGTTGCTCTGAAAGATTTTTGCAGAAGGTTATGGGGGTGGGGCGTCCTACGAACTCCTTTAGAATTTTTTCGAGTTCTTGTTTGAAGTTGCCATCTTGCTGTGCAGAGATAAAGACTTGTTCGAGTTGTTGCACTGCAGGTATTAACGTTTCAGGCATAAAAATGCCGCCGAATTCCCCAAAATACCCCTTTTTCATTTAGTCTGTAAATATTTGAAAGATCAATAATCCTACTGCAGCTATCATGACCCACCTATATGCTAGGAAGATGAACCCTACAAAGGGCAATGAGACTCCTACTAGCGAAAGGATTGCGAGTAGTGCATAGATTCCCACCAGGAAGCAGGTAACAAGGTATGCTTTTCCTATGGTTCCTCCTTTTGAAATTCCGATCATCAATAATACAGTAGCTCCGAAAATTGCTAGGGTATCGATGATGCTTGGAAGTTGAAAAAGAGAGATTATGTTATTGAGCAGTATTAATGTAACCAATAGTGATGATAATTTTTTAATTTCCATGTTTTGCACCCATTATGAATTGTTCCATTTTTTTGTGGTCTTTTCTTTTTGCAGTTGCTTTTACACCACTATTCACATCCACTGCGTACGGATTCACTGTTTTTATAGCTTGCGCTACATTTTCAGGATTTAGTCCTCCTGCGAGGAAGACTGGGATGTTTACTTGTTTTACAATTTCTGCGCTTAATGACCAATCGTGGGTTTTTCCGGTTCCCCCCCTGCGCTCTCCTACTTTGGTGTCTAGTAAAAGATAATCTACGTACTGTTCGAACTTTTTTGCCTCTTTTATCGAGGATTCGTCGGTCACCGAAATTGTTTTGGTCAGTTTTATTTTTGGAAGTGCCTGCCGAATTTTTCCTATTTCATCAAGTGTAATTTCATTATGGAGTTGGATGATTTGAGGTTTAATATGGTCTGCAAGATGGATGAGAGGGGTTGCGTGTTGGAGATAGGTTACGAGGACTGGTTGTATTTCGAGTGGGAGCTTTTGGATGAGTGTTTTTGCTTCTTCTCTTGTAATACTCTCTTCTGAGAACTTTACCTCTACAATGAAACCGAGAAAGTTTGCCCCTAGGACTGCTGCCTGTAAAGCATCATCTGAATTTGCAATTCCGCAGATTTTTACTTTAGTCATTTGTAAGGCGGTCTAGTTTATTTTGGATGTCTTTTGCTTGTAATAGCGATGTTCCGATGAGGAAAGCATCTGCTGTAGCGTTTGTGATGTCTTGATTTGAATGGTATCCTGATTCTGCTACAATTATTTTTTCTGGGGGTATTAGTTTTGCTAGTTTGTTGACTTTTTCTAGATCTATTTTTAGTGTGTCCAGGTTACGGTTGTTGATGCCTATAATTTCTGCATCGGTTTCTAGGACTAGTTCAAGTTCTTTTTTGGTGTGGACTTCGACAAGTGAATCCATTCCTAATTCCTTTGCTTTTTTTATGAATCGATTGAGTTTTGTTTTTTGTAGGATGGATGCAATTAAAAGGATAGCATCTGCCCCATAGTGTCTGCTTTCAAGGATTTGGTATTCGTCGATGATGAACTCTTTTCTTAGAAGGGGTTTGTCGGTGACTTTCGCAACTTGTTGTAGTGATTCTTGTGACATACCAAAGAATTTTTGGTCGGTTAATACAGAGATTGCTTTTACTTTTGGATGCTGATCGTAGATTTTAATTACGTCTGGTAGTGAGTGGTTATTGAGCATGCCTGTTGAGGGTGACTTTTTTTTTATTTCTGCGATGATGTTGATTCCTTTTTGAGAGATAGCTTTCTTGAAGTTTTTGGTGCTGGGTTTTAAGATATGTTCTATTGGAAACTGCTTTTTTCTCTGTTCAACTTCCTTTTTTTTATGTTCTACAATTTGGTCTAGTATCATCTTTTACATCCTATGATTATACTACTGGTTTGTCCACGCTTTGAGCTTATTAAGCTTTTCTAGAGCGCTTTTGGAGTTAATAGAATTTTTTGCTTTTTCGATTCCCTCTTTTATTGAGGAGGCATATCCAGTACAATAGATTGCTGCTCCTGCATTAAGCAGAACGATGTCTCGTTTTGGTCCTGTTTCTGTTCCATCAAGAACATGAGTGATGATTTTTGCATTTTCTTTTGCATCTGCACCTTGTAATTCTTCTAATGAAGCCGGTTGAAATCCTACGTCTTCGGGCGTTATGGTGGATAGGGATACTGCCCCGTTATTGAGTTCGGCGATTGTTGATTCTCCAGTAAGGGTAAGTTCATCCATGCCGTTGCCATGTACTACTAATGCGCGTTTACACCCTAATTTGTTAAGGACATGTGCTAGTGGTTCTACTAAAGATACATCGTAAACTCCCATTAACTCATACTGGGCTGATGCGGGATTGGTTAATGGTCCTAGGATATTGAAGATGGTTCTGGTTAAAATTTTTTTTCTTGCAGCAATTGCGTATTTCATTGCTGGATGGAATTTTGGAGCGAACATGAACCCCATTCCTACTTCGCTGATGCATCGTTCTACCTGTTTCGGTTCTAAATTAATGTTAATTCCAAGAGCGGTTAGCACATCTGCTGCTCCTGCTTTTGATGAGACTGCTTTGTTTCCATGTTTTGCTATGGGAATATCGCAACCTGCTACCACAAATGCGGAGGCGGTAGAGATGTTGAATGTATTTGTTTTATCGCCACCTGTACCTACGATGTCTAGAAGCATTTCTTGTTTAGGGTGTATTTTGGCTGCTTTTTTACGCATGATGGTTGCACAGGCTGTAATTTCTTCTATTGTTTCTCCCTTTTCTTTTAATGCTATAAGAAAATCAACGATATTGTCATCGGAAACGTTACCGGACATAATTTCATTCATGGCGGATTCTGCTTGCTTTGGAGAAAGATCTTGCTTTTGTTTTAGCTGGGCAATTATCTCAGAAATCATTTTATCGAGTTAATTACGTTCTTGATTATTTCGGCGCCTACGGGCGTGAGAATAGATTCGGGATGGAATTGGACTCCTGTAATGGGAAATTCTTTGTGGCGAACAGCCATTACTACATCTCGCTCAACTGATCTTGCTGTTACCTCAAGACAATAGGGGATGTCATATCCTACAAGCGAATGATATCGTCCTGCTTGGAAGGGCGAGGGTATTCCAGCAAAGATTCCTTGATTATCATGTGAAATTTTTGATGATTTTCCGTGAATGGTTTCAACGGCCTTGTCGATACGTCCACCAAAACATTCAATGATTGCTTGATGGCCTAGACAGACTCCAAAAATAGGGATCGATTTGTGATAGGTGTTTATGATCTCTTTTGTGTTTCCTGCTTGCTTAGGTGTTCCGGGTCCGGGAGAGATGACTATGAGTTGAGGTTTTTCCTTCGTAATGTGCTCATTAATGATTTTCATATCAATGTTGTTTCTGAACACGGTAACAACGCACCCTTGTTTACGGAATTCATCAACAATATTATAGGTGAATGAGTCGAAGTTGTCGATAAAGAGTGCTTTCACTTTGCTGCCTCCGCTAGTTCTAGTGCCTGTAGGCATGCTTGCGCCTTTTTCTCTGTTTCCTGGAATTCTAATTCTGGCACAGAATCGAAGACGATACCTGCTCCTGCTCGAACATATGCTTTATTATTTCTAATATACATTGATCGGATTGTAATTGCAGTATCCATATCGCCGGCAGGTGTAATATATCCTACAGCCCCTCCATAAAATCCACGACTTTCTTTTTCATGTTGGCGTATGAGTTTCATTGCCTCCACCTTAGGTGCACCGGTTAGGGTTCCCATGTTCATTGTTGCAAGATACGCATGTAATGCGTCAAGACCAACTTTCAGAGTTCCTTGTACATTTGAGACAAGATGTTGTACATGGGAATATTTTTCAATTACGAATGGCTCATTGCAGAATCTAGTTCCTGTAACTGAGACTCGTGCAATGTCATTTCTTGCAAGGTCAATAAGCATGGTGTGTTCAGCGATTTCTTTTTTGTCAGTTTTGAGTTCAACTTCATATTTTGCATCGAGATCAGGGTCGATTGCATTCTCGGGTGTGAGTCCACGAGGTTTTGTACCTGCTATGGGCCTGATCTCTACAATTTTTTGTTCATTTCCTTGTACTCTGAGTGCCATTTCAGGAGATGCACCTAATAAAATGCCATCCTCTTGGTGGATATAGAACATATAGGGCGAAGGATTAATCGATTTGAGTTTTTCGTAGACCGCTAGGGGTTCGGCATTGGTGTTTTGGATGATTGTTCTTGAGGGAACTGCCTGAAAAATGTCTCCACGAAAGATTTTGTTTTTTATTTCAGAGACGATGTTTTCGTATTCTTTCGAGGTGGTGTCAGTTTCTGGTTCTGTAATTTTACCTTTTACCTTTTTTGGAATAATAAGTTTCTTTTCTAGTGTTTTTTCGTATTCGCTCATCGTTTTTTTAGCATTTTGGATAAGGGTTTTCTTATTTGCATCGGTAACTAGCACATTTACAATTATTTTAGTAACGCCTTTCTTATGATCGCTTAAGAATAAGTTGTCAAGATAATAGAACTCGTAGTCTGGTGTATCTAGAGTATTTTGTTGGTTCTTTGGAAGTTCTTCGAATTGATCGATCATGTCGTAGCCGAATGCACCGAAAAGTCCACCGAAATGAGTACATGGTTTTTCTGGATGTTTGAATTTGAATGCGATTGTTCTTAGAATATCAAAATGAGTCTTTGCTTTTATTCGGTCATCTTCATTGCTTTCTTTTCTTTGTGGTTGTAAGGTCCCATAGAGGATGTTCTTTTTATGGACGAGTTTGTCAACAAACTTGAGGTCTTTTTTGATTGCTTTGATGAATTGTAGTCCGGTATCATTAAGTGCTTTAATTTCAAATTCTTCTTTGCGTCCAGATACTTTAAGGCATGGAGATGCAGATCCTATGCTTTGCTCACCATATTTTGGGACAATATCGGCTGATTCGAAGAGAAGAGAATATTTCTTTTTTCCGTAATTGGATAGTTTTGCGAAGTATTCGGTAGCATCAAGGGGTTCTTCGATAGTTTTCACTAAAGAAACAATTTGGCCAATTTTTGCTTTTTCGACTTGTTCAACGAATTCTTCCAATCTACCACCCAGTGTCTGAGATGCGGTAATGATATATAAATCTTTACCTAACTCCTATATACATGAGGGTCTTTATGACTAAATAAGCTTTATTTATCATTTTTAGCTCTTATTTGATTTAATTATCTCTTTTTAATCCTTATTCTCTTTCATTTCTCTATTTGGTTCTTTTTTAGTCTTTATTTGCCTCGTAGCTAGAGTCAGATTTTGCTTTTTTCCGTCATTTTCCACTAATACTGGTTCGTGGTCGATACAAAGCTTTTTAAGTAAGATGAGTTTCCCAGGTATAACAGCCCGAGTTCATAAGAGCGCGTTTAGGGTTCATGAATTGAATTTCTGGCTGTTCGAATAATATGGTAGAAGAAAAACAAAAAGTAGATGCTAGTCCTGTCGAAAGCAAGAAGCCTGTTGTAAAACCACAGGATAATTTTAGACACTTTGTACGAGTTGCTCAGACTGATCTTGATGGAAAGAAGTCTTTAGTAATGGGTCTTCGTAAAATTAAGGGTGTTGGAGCAATATTTGCTAATATGGTTTGTGCACTTTCTAAGATTTCTACTACTAAAAAAGTTGGCGATTTGAATGATGCTGATGTAGCGACACTGGATGCTGTTTTGAAAGATCCTAAGGCAGCAGGTGCTCCGTTGTGGACTTTGAATAGGAGAAAGGACATGGACACTGGAGAGGATATGCACCTCATTACTAACGATCTTATTTTTGTAAAGGATAATGACATTAAAGCTCTGAAAAAGATGAAATCTTACCGTGGTGTAAGACATATGCAGAATAAACCTGTACGTGGACAGAAAACGAAGAGCAATTTCCGTAAACACAAGGGTAAGGTTTCTCTTGGAGTTAGAAAGAAATCTGGTTCAAAGGCAGGTAGAGTATAAACATGGGAGACCCAAAGAAAACAAGGAAATTGTATCGTGGACCTAGCCATCCCTGGCAAAAGGAACGATTAGAATCAGAGATTCTATTACTTAAGGAATACGGTTTAAAAAATAAAAAAGAACTTTGGAAGGTTGACTCTTTACTCAAGAATTACATGCGTCAGGCTAAGCGTCTTATTGCTTTGGGTGGCGAACAGGCTGAAAAAGAGAGAAGACATCTTCTTGCAAAATTACAATCATTAGGTTTACTTGAATCTGAAAGTGGGGTAGCTGATGTTTTGGGTATTTCACTAAAATCTTTACTTGAACGCCGATTACAGACTATTCTTCATAGAAAACATCTAGCTCGATCGGTTATACAGGCACGACAGTTTATTGTTCACGAGCATGTTTTGGTTGGTGAAAAGAAACTTACCGTTCCTTCGTATCTTGTTTCCGTTTCTGAGGAAGCATCCATCTCTATGGCACCTGGTTCTTCTTTAGCAAATCCAGAACATCCTGAAAGAGCTGCAGCTAAAGTTGCTTCTTCAAAGAAAGAGGAAGTAGTTGTTGAGGACAAGGGCAAAGAAAATCCTAAGAAAGATACTAATTCGGAAAAAGCTGAATCAAAGAAAGATACTAAAAAAGAAAAAGCTGAAGCTAAGAAAGATACTAAAAAAGAAAAAGCTGAAGCTAAGAAGGATGCAAAAGAAGAAAAAGCTGAAGTGAAGGAAGAAACAAAAGAGGAAAAGTCAGAATGATTAAAAGCAACATGAGATGGGGAGTAGCACACATATATTCTAGTTATAACAATACTATTATTCACATTACCGATATTAGTGGTATGGAAACCATTGCTTTAAGTTCTGGTGGACAGGTTGTTAAGTCTGACAGAATGGAAAGTTCACCTACTGCTGCTATGACTGCTGCTAAGAGAGTAGCTGAAATTGCACGAGATAAGGGCATTGGCGGTATTCACGTTAAAATTAAAGCACCCGGTGGTCACAATGGACCTAATAATCCCGGTCCTGGAGCACAGGCCGCAGTACGAGCATTATCAAGAATGGGATTACGCGTAGGCATTATCCAGGATGTAACTCCGCTTCCGCACGATGGGTGTAGAAAGAAGGGCGGAAAAAGAGGGAGGCGAGTATGATGGAAGTCACACTTATAGATCAGGATAAGGGGGGAAACTCGGTTTCTTTCATGGTTAAGAATACTACTGCAGCGTTTGCTAATGCACTTCGAAGAACTGTTATTGAAGATGTTGCAACGATGGCTATTGAGGATGTTGAATTCAGAAAAAACACTTCGATTTTATATGATGAGATAATTGCTCATCGCCTTGGACTTATTCCACTTACTACTGATTTGAAGAGTTATATGCTACCTGAGGATGTTGATGAGGATCAGCGTGAATCTGCTCGCTGTAGATTAAGTATGACTCTTAATGCAAAAGGGCCTTGCACGGTCTATGCTAAAGATATAGAATCAATGGATCCTAAGGTGAAGCCTGTTGAGGGAGATATGCCGATTGTTAAATTATTGAAAGGTCAGAGTTTAGAATTAGAATGCGGTGCGTTTCTGGGTAAGGGAAAAGAGCACGTAAAATGGAGCCCAGGGCATATTTTTTACAAGCAGCGTGCGCAAGTTACTATTCACAACGATAAGATTAAAGATAAGGAAAGCTGTGTTGAGCTTGTTCCAAACGGAGTTTTGGTTTTGGAAGGTGGTAAGCTTGCAATCGCTAAAGGAAAGGAAAACGATGCTGATATGTGCATGGTTGCAGCAGATAAGAATCCGGAAGGTTTTACGATTGAGAAAACAAATGATTTCATTTTCACTTTAGAATCCTGGGGTCAGTTGGATACCAAAGAGATTTTGGTTGAAGCAGCTGACGTACTAGGAAAGAAACTTGACCTTCTTGCAGAGAAGGTTAAGAACGCAAAGGCGATAGAGAATTAATGCGAGGGTGCCGGAGCGGTCAAACGGGCTAGGTTGAGGCAGTGATCGCGTAAGCGAACTTCAAACGCCTAGTGGCTTAGTGCCTGCGCGAGTTCAAACCTCGTCCCTCGCATCATACGAAAAAATGGTAAAACGAACCGGACCAACAAATCCTCAGTTGAAAGGATTGCTAGAAACATTGGAAGATCGCTCTAGATCTGAGAAGATTCCCCTATGGAAACGGATTGCGGATGATTTAGGTAGATCGTCTCGAGCTCGTCGTGTTGTTAACCTTTCAAAATTAAATAGATTTACTCAGGCTGATGAGGTTGTTGTTGTTCCTGGAAAAGTACTTGGTTCAGGCGTGTTAAGTCACAAACTCACCGTTTCAGCTTTCCAGTTTTCAGGAGAGGCAATGAAGAAAATTGTCGAAGCTGGTGGAGTTGCTATCCCCCTTCAAGATTTTATTAAAGAAAGTCCTAAAGGAAAACGTGTTAGGGTGATTGGATAATGATAGTTGACGGTAAAGATATGCTACTTGGAAGATTGTCTAGTTTGGTTGCTTCTAAAGCTCTACTTGGCGAGAAAGTAGATATTGTTAATTGTGAGAAGATCGTTATTTCTGGAAAGAAAGAACGTATTTATGCTGATCAAGTTGCTCGCAAACAGATGGGTTCTTCAACAAAGGGTCCTTTCTTTTTTCGTGTTCCTGAAAAATTTGTTAGGAAAGCTATTCGAGGAATGTTGCCTTACAAGGGATACCATGGAAGGCTTGCTTATGAGCGTATAAAATGCCATAGGGGTATTCCAGCTGCATTTGCTCAACAGAAACCTACTGTTTTTGAAGAGGCACACGTAAAGCGATTGAAATTAATGAGATTTGCTAGTGTAGAAGAGATATGTAACATTATGGGTGGAAAATGAAAACATTAACAACTTCCGGAAAAAGAAAACGAGCCATTGCACGAGCTACTATTAGCGAGGGCAAGGGCGTTGTAACAATTAATGGGGCAGATTTATCTATTCTCCAGCCTTTAATGTCAAAGAGTAAGATTCGTGAACCGTTAATCTTGGCTGGCGAGTTAGCTTCGAAATATAATATTGCTATTCGTGTTGCTGGTGGAGGAGTTAGTTCACAGGCAGATGCATGTAGATTAGTTGTTGCTAAAGCACTTACTGAAGTTACGAAAAATGACAAGCTTAAAGATATCTTTTTGAAATATGATCGTCAGTTATTAGTTGCTGATGTTAGACGTAAAGAACCTTCCAAGCCAAATAGGCATGGGCAGGCAAGAGCGAAAAGACAAAAGAGCTACAGGTGATACCATGATTATACCCATACGATGCTACAGTTGCGGAAAACCTATTGGACAGCTTTGGGAGAAATACTTAGAAGCTGTTAAAAAGGGAGATGATAGAAAGAAAACTATGGACGAACTTGGTTTAAAGCGATACTGCTGCAGAGCTTTGTTTCTTGGTCACGTTGATCTGATCGATATTGCCGCTCAGTTCAAGAAGGTTTGAGGATGTCTCAACTCTTAGTTGAGATAGTAATGCAGTCTGGTACTGATCCTCGTTCCTTCTATGGTCATGTTTTGGGGACTCTCCTTGAAACTATTTCTCAAAATGAGGTTTTTTTGGCTATTGTTGCCAGGGAGAGTGCAGGATACATGGATTACGAAAATGGGCAACTTGTCGTTAACGCTTATTCACCTAACATCTTGATTCAGTGGAATCATGATGCTGAACCTAGAATCATCCTTCACGGAACTTATACTCATGTTGTCGTCCCCCACAACACTTAAATACGAATTACTGATTTCTTAGTTGATGTTAGACTTCAATGCGATTGCTGATAAGTGGCAGAAGAAATGGGAGAAAGAGAAGGCGTTTGCGGTTGAAGTTAATTCGAAACCTAAATTCTATGAAGCTATTGTGTATCCGTACATGAACGGATTATTGCATCTTGGTCATTTGTTTACGTACACCACTAGCGAGGTTATGCTTCGTTACAAGCGTATGCGTGGTTTTAATGTTCTTGCTAAGTTTGGTTTTCATTGTACAGGAACTCCTATTGTTGCTGCCGCTAAACGGGTTGCAGAGGGAGAGCCTACGCAGATTGAGACTTTGAAAAAAATGGGGATTTTGGCTTCGGAGATTCCTAAATTTAAAGATCCAGAGTATTGGTGTTCTTATTTTCCTGAAGAGACTTTGAAAGATGTTAAGGCATTGGGATTTTCTATTGATGAGCGGTATTCGTTTAAGACCACTTCCTTGAATCCACCGTATGATGCCATGATTCGATGGCAGTTTAATACGTTGAAAGAGAAAGGATATGTTAAGCAGGGAGAACATCCTGTTGTTTGGGATCCTAAGGAGAACGTTCCGGTTGGTGATCATGATAGGATTGAGGGCGAGGGAGAGACTCCTAAGGATTTTATTTGGCCAAAGTTTAGGTTACAGGATAGTGATTTAATTTTAATGGCAGGTACTACCCGACCTGATGCATTGCTTGGACAGACTAATTTGTGGGTTGATCCGGATGCAATGTACAAGATTGTGCATGTTAAGGGTGAGAAATGGGTCGTTGGCGATGCTGCAATTCAAAAGATTGAATTTCACCTCGGTTTTAAGCCAGAGGTTGTTGGAGAGATTGCATCTACTGAACTTATTGGTAAATGGGTTCAGGGACCATTGGTGGACTATCCATTGTATATTGTTCCTGCATGGTTTATCGATGCTAATGTTGGTAGTGGTATTGTTTATTCTGCTTTAGAGGATCCTGTTGATTTAATTGAGATTAGAAAAATTCAGTCTGATAAAAAGATTATTGAGAAGTATGGGCTGGATGAGGCAGTAGTCGCTAAACTCAAACCGATTCCTATCATCGATGTTTCTGGGATGGGCGAGGATTTAGGAGATGAGATTGCTCGTGAATTTGGCATTACCTCCAGTGAACAGAAAGCTAAGATTGAGAAAGCTAAGTCAGAATTAAACAAACGTGTTTTTAGAAAGGGAGTTATGAAGGAAAGTACTGGTAGATATGCAGGCATGAGTGTTCCTGATGCTCAGGAGGCCATCAAAGAGGAGCTTATCAAAAATGGCGATGGAGTTATGTTTTATGAGTTAACAGGCAAGGTTGTTAGTCGATCGCTTGCGGAATGTGTTGTTAAGATTGTTGACGATCAGTGGTTTATTGAGTACAATGATCCAGATTGGAAAAAGAAGACTCATGAATGTCTTGATGATATGAAGATGCATCCTGAGGTTGTGCGAAAACAGTTTCACTATGTTGTTGATTGGTTGAATCATTGGGCTTGTACTCGGGAGTTTGGTTTGGGTACTCAGCTGCCGTGGGATGATAAATGGGTTATTGAATCGTTATCTGACAGTACGTTTCAGATGGCGTATGGTACTATTTCAAAATATCTTCAGAATCCAACAGAATATGGCATATCTTCTGACAAATTAGATGATGGGTTCTTTGATTATGTCTTTTTGGGAAAAGGTAAGGTGGAAGATGTTGTGGCAAGTACTGGAATTTCTAAAAAGATGGTTGACACGATGAGAGGAGACTTTGAATATTGGTATCCTTTTGATTTTAGGAATTCAGCTAAGGATTTGTTACAAAACCATTTGGCGTTTTGTGTTTTTAATCATACTGCAATCTTTCCAAAGAAACATTGGCCCAAAGCATACGGATTGAATGGGCGGATTATGGTTAACAATGAGAAGATGTCTAAATCTAAAGGTAATTTTTTCACTGCTCGCGAACTCTATTCATTACATGGTCCAGATATTGTTCGATTGACCTCGGCAAATGCGGGAGAGGGCATAGATGATGCTAATTACGATATGCAGTTTTTAGAGACTGCCAAGCGAAGGTTATCAGATATTGATTTGTTTATTGAGGAATATCATGGTAAGGGTAGGAAATCTAAAAAGTATATTGATGAGTGGTTTATTTCGGTGGTTCATCAGTGCATTAAGCAGGCTACCCACTCGATGGAGAATGTATTATTTAAATCTGCAATTCAACATGGATTTTTGGATATGCAGCGTCATTTGAAATGGTACATGAACCGAACGCATGATGATCCTTCACGCGAGGCAATCGATCTATACATTATTTCTCAGTTATTGACGTTGGCTCCGTTTGTACCTCATTTTGCAGAGGAATGTTGGGAGAAAATTGGCGGAGAGGGATTTATTTCTCATGGTTCTTGGCCCATAGCTGATGATAAAAAGATTAAAGAGTCGATGCATGTTGGAGAGGAGTTGTTACGTGATACGTTAGCCGATATTCGTGCGGTATTGAAGCTTGCTAAGATTGAGAAACCTACTGCGATATCCCTTTTTGTTAGTGCTTCTTGGAGATATTCTCTTTTCAAGGATGTAGCAGTATTATTTGAGAAGGATCAGAATCCTAAATCTGTGCTTGATGGAATTATGAGGAACCCTGTTTACAAAAAACAGGGCCCGTGGATTTCTAAGAATGTTCCTCGAATGGTTGGTAGTCGTAAGATTCCTAGTGTTGCCTTGAGTCAGAAAGAGGAGATGAACATGCTTGCTGAGGCTACTCATTTTATTAAAGAGATTTTTGGTTGTGATGTCTCTATTGTTAGTGCGGATAAAAGCGATGAGCATAAGGCTAGCTATGCTTTGCCGGGAAAACCTGCTATTTTAGTTGCTTAATATAAGCGTATGCGCATAACATAGTCACTAGCGTTCGTAGGCTGCTAAAGCAACCATCTTCGAAATTCCTGAGATTATTCCTTGAAGG
>JAQBWB010000068.1 GCA_027623355.1 Nanobdellota archaeon
GGTGAAAGAATTTCGACCTTAGGATGCTATGCACATACGCTTCTTGATGGTCTATTCGGGAAAACTATTTAAACAGAATCAGAAATCTGTTGTTACATTAAAATCTGCCTCCCTGGTGTAGTCGCGGCGACTGAGAATCCGGTCGACAGCTTTGTGGGTTTCGCCGTGCTCAAGCCCACGGAACATTTTTAAACATCTCAGAATCACAATCATCAATGCCCCTATGGTGTAGTCCGGTCAATCATACGGCCCTTTCGAGGCCGCGACGTGGGTTCGAATCCCGCTGGGGGCATCCTACTCTTTTGTACCCTTTTCTTTTAAGTTATTCTTGTTATTGCCAATAGTCAAGTACTTTGATTGTGTTCTCGTCAACCCTGCCGAACTTAACAGTGAGGAATAGCAGCACACCCATGGATAGAGATAGCCTGACAATCACCTTCCAGGAGTGCTTAAAATCCATTCTAAGGGGATGTGAGGCACTTCTATACATAAACCTTTTTTGGTGGGGGGCGTTAGTACCCTTTAACATCGCTGATTTTAGCTATCGCTTAGGCGGTACTCGGCTATACGGTTCTGAACTTCTAGGTTTTGTTTGGATTGCTTTATTTATTTCTGCCTGTGTTGGTTTATTAGTTTCGTTAACGAAACTGCACCCCAAACAATTAAGAATTTAACGGTTCGCAGAGTCGGATTCACCTAAAACGCCAAGCGTTTTCCCCTGCTCTCCCAAATTTATTTTTCGAGGTCGGAATTTTGTGGGTTGCCTCAACATTCCTCCGCTCTGAAAAATAAACTTCGTTAAATTCGGATGTTAAGTTCAATTCTTCACAATACTCCCGTTTGTTCAGAACTCGAAACCTTTAATCTTCTTCCTTATTCCATTTCATTCCATAATCTCAGAAGTTAAAGCTTTCGCCCCTCCAAGTATTCGGGGGAACCTAACACTGTTATACGCAATTAAATTTAATTTTATAGAACGGGAATTCTCTCAAATTTTAGAAAGGGCAAGAAAACAAAAAGTTTATATTGTTTGTTTTTAATTTATATCTTATGAACAAAAAACTTAAATATTTCCTTATATCTTTTATATTATCATCTATACTCGTATGTTTAGTGTTTATTGTTTTTCCTTTAATTTTTGCCTCTCTTTTTGCGGATAGCTTCTTTCCATTTGGAGGCTTATTAGGAGTAACCATTTTTGCTCGTTTTGTTCCAGCGATATTGTTTATTTCCTTGATTCTCTTTACCATCATAATATGGAAAGTAGCAGAAGAAGGCACTAAAATAAAGAGTATATTAATCGTTATTATTGGTTTTGTCTTGCCATTAATTTTATTTTGGACATTTTCTATGGTCAATACATTAGTAAAAATTGCAGATTATACTGAAACCTTGGATCAAACTGAGTCATTCATTGACTTAGCCATTAAAGAAAATAATCCTGAGTATTGCGATGAGACTTCTGAGTTGTGGAAACAGAAAGAAAGTGATACAAGAACAAAGAGTTCTGTTTTCCGTGGCAATTTGTGTTACTTTTGGTTGGCATATTCTGTGGGAGAATACTCTTATTGCGATAAAATTTCATATAGAGAGATGAAAAATAGCTGTCTAATAACTGCAGGAATCAAGACAAAAGATACATCCTATTGTCTCAAAAGTACAGGTTATTTAAGTCCAGATTTAGAAATAGGTCAATGTATGGGGGCTGTTTCAAGAGTTGTAGATGATGTATCAATATGTAACGAGATCAAAGAAAAATATGATCCTTCTGGTTCAGTAGCAAACCAATGTTTTGCAAGATATGCATTATATTCAGAAGATATTGCTATTTGTGAACAGATCACTAATGATGTTAATAAAGAAAAATGCAGGCAAAAAGTAAGTTTAATTGGAAATTTTGAGCAAAGTTGCAACAAAGAATACACTTGTTTTGATGAATTTCAATGCGATCTGGAGAAGAAATCACAAAAACTCGAATGTTTGGCTGATGTTAAAATGTTCGAGCTTGATCAACAGGGGTGTATGGATGTGTTTGAAGGTGAAAGCTATAATACTTGCGATAAGATAAATAAAGTGACCGCTTTCAAGACAAATAAGCCTCAACTATGTGAACCGGAGTTCCTTTGTGACGGGTGTTTTAATAAACAAACCGAACCCACTTGGTGTGATTATGATTATTTTTATTATCTGGACAGATTCCATGAATTTGGTGTGGGATACTAAATTAAAAATTATATAGGATCATCAATATTTTGAGTGTGAAGATGAATATTTGTTTTCTTGCCCAAAATGTGTTTACGAGAAAGCTCTTCGAGCTTGCGAGAGAATTCCCTTAAAAATATAGTCTGCTTTGCAGAATTGATAGAAAATTAAATTTAACTGAGCCTTCGGCTTTTTTTCTTGCAGAAAAAACGTATAACAGCGCAGGCTGTCTCATAATTAAGTTCTACTAATCGCGATGTTATAAGAAATATTACTCAGGAAGAATATGATAGTAAGAAAACTGAATTGTTGAAACGTATTTAGATTCTATTGATTTCTAAGATATTATAGCTGTTTCTTTGAACGTGAAAAGAGTGAGATTGAAACTATCCAAAGAAGTGTACACTCAAAGAGATAGATGAAGACTAGGTCTGGCGTGAGAGCTGCTAGTCGGTAGATGATGACTCGCTTTAGGAATACCTCGAGAAGCATGAATGGATTGAATTTTGAGAGGAAGAAGACTACCTCCGACATGTGTTCAAGCGGGATAAATGCTCCTGAAAATACGAATAGGATGATGGATACGAAGATGCCTGTGAGGAGGGCGCTTTCCTGTGTTCTGAGGAAAGATCCTATCACCATCCCCATCAGTGAGAAGATAAAGCATCCTAGCAAAATGATTGCCATAATCCCTACCATGTTTTCAAGGCCCGAAACGGCGAAGACATATTTAGATAATACAAAAATGATCAGGGATTGTAGAAAACCTACGATGGTTACACAGATGAGTACTCCTAACAGTATTTCGCTGTTTTTTACAGGCATGATTGCATTTCGAAAGAATGACTTTGATACTTTTTCTCGTACGACAATAAAAGAGGTTAGCAACATGCAGGAGAAGGTTAGGATGAGGACTAGTAAACTAGGGAAGAACTGGTCCAATTGGTTGGTGGGTTTGTGCTGTAGAGAATAGCTTGGTTGCTGATTGGAGTTCTTTTTTTCCGTGTTTGGTTAAATGGTAAATTTTTTGTTTGACTTCTGCCTTTGATTCTATGAATGCTCTACAAGCTAAGGACCCCCCGAAGGGGGGCACTGCTTGAACATTACTTCTTCTTTTTAGCTTTTGATTTTGCTTTTGCCTTAGGTTTAGCTTTTGCTTTTGCCTTAGGTTTAGCTTTTGCTTTTGATTTTACCATTCTTTTCACCTCCGCTCATTTGATTATAGGTTAAGAAGACTGAATGCTGAAGGATGTTTATTCTAAAATGGTTTTTCTTTCCCAATGTTGGCTATTCCCTTTTTTTATTTTTTACTGACGGTCCGTTTCGGACTTTTGAAATCTGGCATTACTAGTATTTAAATCTTTTTTATTTTGAATTTAAGAAAATGTGTTGGGTGCTAAGAATTTCTTTATATCCTATTAACTGCTTCTAAGAATACTCTTATGCGGTCATGAATGTGTGTTATCTTTTGGGTAAGATGGGGATTCATTGAAGCTCTTTGAATTTGTTGGATACGATCTGTGATTTGATTGAAGAATCTGATTAAGTTTCCTTCTGAGATGTTTGTGAGGTCTAGGATATCGAAAAATGATCCATCGTTCTGGCAGGGACCTACTAAAGAGGTTGCCTCGTATACATATCTGAATCGGTTATCTTTTCTAGTTAGAGGTATATCATCTACGATATGACGTACCTCCCTTGTTTTTGCATTCTTTCTTGGTTTGAAAAATCGGTCTTTCTCCCTTGGTTCGTAGGAAAGTACTGCTAAAATAATTAGGATGCCCTCTTCGTCTAGTTTATCTACTCTATCTGTTCCAAAAATTTCTGTGGTAAGGATTTCGTCGGAATAAATTTTTGAGGCAAAGATTCCTTTGTCGGTGAGTTGGCGATTAACGATATAATCTAGTTTCTCTAGCTGATTTATTTTGTTTTCAAATCTCGTTTTCATGTCTAGCTTTCGCTTCTTAATCTCCATCTGGTATGCAAGGAAACTCTGTTTGAGGATGATGTTGATTTCTTCTTCGGTGTGGAGTTTGAGCATATTGAGGACGGTATTTATGCTGAGTTTGAATTGAGATTTGATGGGTTCGATGTCCTTAGACGTTACTTTCTTTATCTTTTCATAGTCAAATTCATTTCTGACGATTTGGGTGACGACCAGGCCATGGGTGTCTATGCCCCGTCGTCCTGCTCGTCCTGCCATTTGGAAATATTCTTTGGTGTTTAGATATCTTAGGGAGATGCCATCGTATTTCTTTAGGGAGTCAAAGCACACGGTACGAGCTGGCATGTTGATCCCTACTGCAAAAGTTTCTGTTGCATAGAGGACTTTTATGAGGCCTTTCGCGAAGAGTTCTTCTACAATTTCTTTTAACACAGGAAGAAGTCCTGCGTGATGGAAACCGATGTGTCTTGAAAGAGTTTCTCTTAGGATTTTAGTTGTTTTTAGTCTGCAGATTTCGTCGGGTGCTTCTTGTAATTTATTTCTTACAAAATTAGAAATTTCTATGGAGCTTGTGAACATTCCTGTTTCTGCTAGCTCTTTTGCTTTTTTTTCGCAGCGGTCTCTGGAGAAACAGAAAAAAAGTGCAGGTAATTCGTTTCCTAGCTCCTTGATTAATTTAGTATGATCTGGAAATTGAGGTCTTTGTCTTTTTTGTCTTTTCCCTCGAACAGCATGATGATAGTCTGGAATATTAGCTACGTCATGGATTTCTTGGAGATCTGCTATTCCTAATTCGATATCGTAAAATTTGTGGGTTAATGGAACTATACGTTTGTGGTGGGTGATGGTTGTTACGTTATGGCCCTTGATTTTCATGATCCAATCGGAAAACTCTTGTGCGTTTGGAATAGTTGCCGAAAGACAGAGAAATCGTACTTTTTCTGGGCTGAAGATGACTGATTCTTCCCAGATGTGGCCTCGTTCGATATCGTTAATATAATGGACTTCGTCAAAAACTACTGCAAATACTTTATCTATTCTCTCGTCTTTTGCGATTGCCATGTTACGATAGATTTCTGTCGTTACAATGACGATGGGAGCATCTGGATTTTCAACGACGTCTCCTGTCATGAGTCCTACATTAGCTTCACCATACAGTTTGGAGAATTCCTTGTATTTTTGATTAGAGAGTGCTTTGATGGGTGCGGTGTAGATGACTTTTTTTTTTTCTTTTATTTTTAGATCGATGAGGTAATTTGCAATTAAAGTTTTTCCGGAACCGGTAGGAGCAGAAACTACAACTGAGTTGCCTTCTTCGATAGCATTGATTGCGTCTTCCTGAAACTTGTCTAAGGTTAAGCCTAGGTATTCCATATGTAGATGATAGTTGAGGAGGTTTATAAAATAATGCTTTTAGTGTTGAAGTAGGAGTTAGGAGTGTTTAATGTAAAAAAATTCCGAATTATCCCCCCCTACAGGGCGGGGCTTTACCATTCGGAATTTTAGACTCAAAAGTCGCTCTGAAGAGCGGG
>JAQBWB010000069.1 GCA_027623355.1 Nanobdellota archaeon
CGACCCCTCGCAACGCACCTGCTTGTGAAAGGTGAAAGAATTTCGACCTTAGGATGCTATGCACATACTCCATTACAAAAGTTTTATAAAGCTCCCCCAATTTCAGAGTATTGTTCAATCAGGGGATTGCTCCTCTAACTGGGAGTATTTACGTAATGAAAATGACTGAAAAGCTTTTACCGCTCGCTGCGATGGAAAAGATTATCAAAAAGGTCGGCGGAGCAGATACCAGAGTGTCTGACAATGCAAAAGTCGCATTGAAGGCTTTTTTAGAGGAGGAGGCTGAAGAGCTTGCTCTTAGGGCATGGAGACTTGCGACCCATGCTGGAAGAAAAACGGTTAAGGAAGGAGATATTAAATTAGCTGCAAAACAATAGGTGATCATTATGAGCGATAAAGTCCAAGGAAATACAAAACCCGTTTCAATAGGTACATTAAAGAAGGGAAATTATGTAGTTGTTGATGGAGCTGCAAGCATTGTTTCTGATATACAAGTTAGTAGACCTGGTAAACACGGCCACGCTAAGGTTAAGTTAACTGCAGTAGGTATTATTGATGATAAAAAGAGAGTTGTTGTTCTACCAGGACATGATAGTATTGATGCTCCCATGATTGAGAAAAAGATGGCTCAAGTGTTATCTTTTCAGGGAGAGACTGCTAATGTGATGGATGCTGAGACTTATGAAACATTTGATTTAACAATACCTAGCGAATTGAAGGAGAAAATTACAGAAGGCGCTACGGTACAATATTGGTTAGTTCTTGCTGATAGAGTTATGAAGCAGGTGCAAAATGGTTAAGTTTGCCGAAGCTGAAGCTCGACGTTTCCGGAACGTTTTTATATGCAAGAAGTGCAAGAAGAAGATAAGGGCACAAAGCTTAAAAGTTTTGGCTGGAAATATCTCCTGCAAGTCCTGCGGCTATAGTGGTTTTAGGCCGGTACGAAAGAAATAAGAAATGGACGTTCAATCTGTAGCTGCACTCGTTTTTATAGCTCTACTTTCATTAGGTATCTATATAGAGCGTAAAAAAATTGTTCTTCAGAAAATTCTCTTTCCTTTATTGTATGTTGTTTTGTACCGTACGAAGTTAGGTATTGATTTGATGGATAAAACTGCTAGGAAATTCTCTAAATTGTGGCACTTTTTGGTTCCCATCTCCATTGTTGTTGGTTTTTTGGGTATGATTCTTATTTCCTATGCGTTGATTGACAACATTATTCAGATTTTTACTCAACCGGATGCGGTTCCCGGTGTAGGATTAGTATTACCTATTAATGTGAAGGGAGCTTTTTATGTTCCTTTCTTTTTTTGGATTACTAGTATTTTCATTATTGCGTTGGTTCACGAGTTTTCTCACGGTTTGTTTGCACGATTGTACAAGATGAAGGTTAAATCATCCGGATTCGCTTTTTTTGGAATACTCTTGCCGATTATTCCTGCAGCATTCGTGGAGCCGGATGAGAACGATATTGTGAAACGTCCAGCGAAGCAGCAGCTTGCGATGTATTCGGCCGGTCCGTTTGCTAATATTGTCTTAGCTTTTATTGTTCTTGGAATTAGTGCTTTGCTTATTGGTCCGATAGCGAATAATGTTATTGTGGCTGATGGTGTTGAAATTTCAGGTTATGTGGAGGGTGACTATCCTGCTGAGGCTGCAGGTGTTGGTGCCGGGGAATTAATTACTACTATTAATGATGAAAAGGCTACTACGATTGCTGAATTTTCTGCACTTCTCGATGGAAGGAGTGCTGGAGATACGATTACGTTGACTACTAATACTGATTCCTATACTCTTATTTTAGGCGAGCATCCTACTGAGGAAGGTGTAGGGTATTTGGGCGTACAGATACAGCAGCATACTACGATTGATCCTGCATTTGCGGATAAATATGGTTCGTTCACAGCAGATGCTTTGTTATGGTTTTTACAATTATTGTATTGGCTCTATTTATTGAATTTAGGTATTGGATTGTTTAACTTGGCTCCGATGGGACCGTTGGATGGCGGAAGAATGTTGCTTGTTGGCTTAGAACAGTTCTTAAGTAAGAAGACTGCTCGAAAATATTGGAAGAACATTGGATTTTTCTTTTTTACACTGGTGGTGTTTAATATTATGTTTTCTTTTGTTCGTTAGAAGAATGCTCTTAGGATACTATTTATGAAGTTTGATCCGTCGAATCCCGGTAAGGGTATGATGTTGAAGAATCCTAGAAACATATTGATTTTTCCTAGTGGAATTGCAATTACATAGTACTTTCTATCTATCCATTTGTTTTTTACTGCTGCAACTGCAAGTGCCCAAAGTATGAAATTAGTTGCAGGCCCTGCTATTGCTACGACAGCTGATTGGAGTGCCGGTAGGGCTGTATGCGAGACGTAGCCGCCTACGAAAAATAAAAGAGGGAAGTTGAGCATCTTTAGTAGGATAACTATAGCGTACCAGCCGTAGGGTGCATGAAGTGTTGCAGTTGCTCCAAAAGAGACTGCCGCTATTTTGTGGGCTAGTTCGTGTAATACTACGGCTGGTGCTGTGATCATTGCTGCGTGTTTGATGTTTTCCCATTTTCTATTTTTTTGATAATAGTTTAGAGGATCGTAATTTTCTTCTGGTTTTTTCTGGAATAAATCTGAGAAGATGTAACCGATAGCAAACGTCATTACAACGATGTCTAGTATTTCTTTGGGGGTTAGGAATGCCATATTAGTGGTCTAGGATTTGGATGTAGCTTTTCTGACGCATTACCATTCGGGTAACGTGCATTGCTTTTAGTTTCTTTCTTAAGGGGATGTCTTGTGTTGCTACGATATGTTTTTCTTTTTTTACTAGGTTGAGTATTTCTGCGTCAACATGATACTTTTGGGGTGTTTGGATAATTGGGATTTTCTTTCTTGTGATGAAACTGAGAGCTAATTTAGCAGCTGCTTTGTTTTTTCCTTTTGTTTTTTCTATTAATGAGTTGAGTTCTTTTACGGTTCCATCTACCACCGCTAGTTTGTATTTGAAGAGGCATGCTCTTTCAATAGCTGTAAAGATGTCTAGTTTGAACTGGGATGGGATCATCAAGAAGTTGGTGTCAAGGATGATTGTTATCATTTACGTTTGAGATTGCGCTCAGCATTTAAAACCGTTACTATTGTTTTCATCAATGCGTCTGGTGCTACAGAAATAGAGTGGATGCCTTGATTTACTAGAAATTGCGCGAAATCGGGTAGAGAGCCTGCTTCACCGCACAGTCCTATGTGTCTTTTGTTTGCTTTTGCTTTTTGTATTGCGGTTGCTACAAGTGTTTTTACTGCATCGTTGCGTTCATCGTAGATGTCTGCTACTAGTTCTGAATCTCGGTCTAGTCCTAGCGTTAATTGAGTTAGATCGTTTGTTCCTATTGAAAATCCATCGAAGATTTTTGCGAATTCATCGGCTAGGATGACGTTTGCAGGTATTTCACACATGACGTAGATTTCAAGATTGTCTTTGTGTCTTTTTAATCCGTTCTTAGCCATTTCTTTTAGGACTAGCTTTCCTTCTTTTACGGTTCTACAGAATGGAACCATGATTTTTAGATTTTTTAAGCCCATTTCTTTTCTTACTTTCAATAAGGCTTTACATTCTAGGGCAAATGCTTTTTTGTAACTCTTAGTGCGGTACCTAGAAGCTCCGCGCCATCCGATCATGGGGTTGTCTTCAAGTGGCTCGAAGAGTTTACCCCCTATTAGATGTGCGTATTCGTTACTTTTGAAGTCTGATAAACGTACTATAACGTCTTTGGGATAGAAGGCTGCTGCTAATGTAGCTACACCTTGGCTTAATTTATCGATGAAGTAGTGTTCTTTGTTTTTGTATCCTTTCGTTAATTCTTGTATCTTTCTTTTTGCATCTTTATCGACTAGTGTGTTGAAGTTGATTAATGCTTTAGGATGAATCTTGATATATTCGTTGATGATGAATTCTTCTCTTGCTAGACCTATCCCTTCATGGGGCATTTGTGCGACTTCGAATGCTTGTTCTGGATTTCCTAGATTGACCATTACGGAGGTATTTGGTTTTTCAAGGTTGTTTAGGTGATGAGTTTGTATTTTGTATTTTAGGATTCCGTCGTAGATGTATCCTGTTTCCCCTTCTGCGCAGCTTACGGTGATGGGTTGTTTATTTTTTATTTTTTGAGTTGCGTTGTTTGTGCCTACGATACAGGGTATTCCTAATTCTCTAGAGATAATTGCTGCGTGGCAGGTTCTTCCTCCTCGGTTCGTTATGATTCCTGCGGCAATTTTCATGATGGGTTCCCAGTCGGGATCAGTCATATCGGTTACTAGGACATTTCCTTTTCGGAACTTTTTCATGTCGTGGACATCTTTTACGATTTGGGCTTGTCCTGTTCCAATCTTTGAGCCTACGCTTCTTCCTTTTGTGATGATGCGTCCTTTTTTGCCTAAGTGATATTCTTCTAATACTGAAGTATCTCTTCTGCTTTGGATTGTTTCAGGCCTTGCTTGGACAATATAGAGTTTTTTTGATTTTCCATCTTTCGCCCATTCCATATCCATGGGTTTTTTGTAGTGGTCTTCAATTTGACATGCCCACTTTGCTAGCTCGAGTGTTTCTTTTTCTGTTATGGAGTATGATTCTCGCTCTTTTTGCGTGGTGAGAATGTTTCTTGTTGATTCTTTTGATCCTTCATGCGAATAGATCATCTTTAGTTTTTTATTTCCTAATTTTTTACTGAGTATGGGTTTGTAGCCTAATTTTAATGTGGGTTTGTGGACGTAGAATTCGTCTGGATTTACTCGTCCTAATACAATATTTTCTCCTAGACCGTAGATGCTGTTAATTAAGACTGCATCCTTGAATCCGGTTTCGGTGTCGATTGAGAACATAATTCCGGATGATCCTAAATCTGAACGTACCATGAGTTGAACTCCGATACTTAAGGAGACATCGAAATGGTTGAAGTTTCTGTCTATTCTGTAATGGATTGCACGATTTGTGAATAAGGATGCGAAACATTTTTTGCAGGCTTCTAGTAAATGTGCTTCTCCCCTTACGTTGAGATAGGTTTCTTGCTGACCTGCGAAACTTGCATCGGGAAGGTCTTCTGCTGTTGCACTTGATCTTACGGCAACTTCTCTGTTTTTTCCGTACTTTCTTTGCAGTTTTCTATAAGCATCTATGATTGCAATTCTTAGTTTTGGGGGGATGTCTGCTCTTAACATATGCTCTCGGATTTCATGGCCGTACTTTCTTAGTGATTCTACGCTTTTGGGGTTGATGTTATGGATGAGTCTCCTGATTTCGGGTTCTAATTGTTCTTCTTTTAGAAAATGTTGGTAGGCAGATGCTGTAACTGCAAATCCGTCTGGGATGTTGATACGTTTTTTAGTTAGTTTTTGAAACATCTCTCCTAATGAGGCGTTTTTCCCACCGACTAGATGAATATCTTCTATGCCAATGTCCTTAAACCAGAGAACTAACTCTTGTGATTTCATCTATGCTCTTTTTTTTTCTAGCCTATATAAACTTTATGTGGTTTAGTAATTATTCACTCTTCTGAAGAAGCTTTGCCAGCTTCTCGCCTTAAACAGTCGGGAATGAAGACT
>JAQBWB010000070.1 GCA_027623355.1 Nanobdellota archaeon
TCCCGACTGTTTAAGGCGAGAAGCTGGCAAAGCTTCTTCAGAAGAGTGAATAATTACGATCAAACGCAACATTAAAATACTCTACTTTCTAAATTCAGAGTGTGAAAAAAGAAATCATCCCTGCCATCATTGTAAAAAACCAAAAAGACCTAGAGGTAGCTCTAGCGAAAGCAACATTCGCAAAGCGCATCCAGATAGACATCATGGACAACAAGTTCGTAAAGAATTCCTCCTTCCAGTTCAATTTCAAACTAAAAACAAAAGCAAAGGTAGAAGCACATCTCATGGTCCAACACCCATTGCAATGGATAAAAAGCCATGCAGATAAGGTAGACGTTATCTTATTCCAACACGAAAGCCTAGACGACAACGAGAAAGTAATACAAGCAATCAAAAAAGCAAAAAAAACACCAGGCATAGTAATCAATCCAGAAACAGCTATAGAAGAAATAGGACCTTTCCTAGATAAAGTAAAAGAAGTCCTAGTAATGACTGTCCATCCAGGCTTTTACGGCAGTAAATTCGTCCCAGAAACACTAAAGAAAGTAAAACAACTAAGAGCATTAAAACCAAATCTACATATTGAGGTAGATGGTGGCATCACCGACAAAACAATAGCCAAAGCAAACAAAGCAGGTGCTAACCTCTTCGTTTCCGGCTCCTTCATCATGAAAAACCCCCAACCACAGAAAGCTGCCCAAGTGTTGAAGAAACTCATTCAACAAGTGCCTTTATCTCAGAACCAAACAGATTAGATGCATTCTTAACATACTCTTCGATGTTATCCTTAAAGTAAGCAGGATGTTGTTTCTGAATGTTTCCAATAACAAAATAACCAATGGCCATCAAGGCAGCATAGTCAGCATCAGCAGGCAAGGGAATATCTAAACGATGCTCACCAAACAAAGTATTCTTTTCACCAAAAGAAATAAACAATTCCTTGGAATTAGCAATTACCGTCTTAGCGTGCTTAGTCTGTCCAACAGTAAACACTCGACCATTCACCATTGACCCAAACAACTCATCAAACTTCGTCAATAACATCTCGCGCATAGAATCAAAACGAGCTGGCACAATCAAATAAAAAGCAGTATAGTTCTTGAAATCTGTAGGAATTAAAGGAACAATAGTCGTAGTGATATAATCAAGAATCTTTTTAGGATCCTCTTTAGTCTTACCCAAAATCATACTCATATAAGTCGAAGTATTGTACGTATACGGTTCTGCTTGCTTAGGAAACACAAACGTTTCCTTAACCAACGTCTTAGCTTCAGCATTCTTGTTACAAGTAAGCAACCGCGTCTCTATCTCTCGTTTCTTCAACTCAGTTGCAATAATCGGAGCATGCTTCCCACCAGAAGCAGAAATGAGTATGGCGCCATCAACCACACCCAAATGAGAAAGATACGTCCCCTCATCCGCAAACACAGCATCCGAACCCTCAAGAATAATTTTACCCGTAGCGGCAGCATTACCTGAACCCACAACCAACGGACGTTTGTAATCGCCTAAATGCAATTCAGGAATGCCTACATCAATAAACAGCTTCAAAGCAGATAAAACACACTCATCCAAGCCAATAATCTCAACCATAAAAAAATAAGTAGAAATTCCTTTTTATATCTTTTGTTAAACCTCAAAACTAACTTTATTATCTCACATGGATTGAGAAATCTTGAAACATACCAGATGCCTTCCCATCATAATACATCTCAATTTGACATAGATGAATACCAGACGAAATATCCTTCGGTAAGGTAACAAGTGTAGCAAATTGCTCATTTTCGTTAACAGCTACCGGTTTCGGATTTACTTGCACAATCAAATTTCCAGATTGTTGCGTAATCGGGGGAGTTGTAGAGGTATCATCCTCAGAACCACTCCCTGCACCACCACCTATGACTCCAATAGGAGAAGCATCCTCTCCATCCACAATACCATCACCATCATCATCAGGATCTAGATCATTGTTAATACCGTCCCCATCCACATCCTCGTCATCCTCATTAACAACGTCATCTCCATCAATATCCTCATCATCCTCATTAACAACGTCATCTCCATCAATATCCTCATCTTCACTATCTACAATACCATCTCCATCCATGTCTGATACACTAGCACACTCACCTGGACTACAAACAGTATTAGTACAAACGCCCTCTACAAATGAGGCAATACTAGCACTGCATTGCATATTAAGGTAAGCGCAATCACTTGGCTCAATGCAAGAATCGTCTACACCATCACAATCCTGATCAATACCATCTCCAGCAATATCAGTTGCTCCCGGATTAATCTCAGCATTACCATCATCACAATCCAGCTGGACACCACAATTCGTAGAGTATCCATCCTCATCTACATCACTACAAGCAGGGTCACAAACATCCCCCACACCATTAAGGTTAGCATCAACCTGATCAAGATTATACTCCAAGGGACAATTATCCCAAGTATCAGGTATTCCATCCTCATCACTATCCTGTGCACAAACAGAGGTAATCTCTAAATCTTCAAAGGTAACTGAAAAGTAAGGCGGATTATTAGCTCCAAACTGACTCAATCTGATTTTCTTCAAGTCACCAATCGGCGATGCCTGATTCCAGATAGTTTTCCCGTTGGAACTAACGACCAGATTAGACCCTACTTTTATTAGATTAAAATTTATTTTATCTCCATTTTGACGAGAACCTCCTGCTGAATAACATGAGGGGGAGTTTCCGCAGAATTGGTATTCCCAACGACTTGTTCCATCCTCACCTATCTGGATGCGAAGACTCTTCTCTTGACTATCTATCAAAAAAATAACTCCTCGTTTATTTGCACCGAGCGAAGGCGCATCAAGAGTAATAGAGGAAGAAACGGAAAAATCAGGAAGACCATATGAAAAAGTTCTCTCCATGAACGGACCAGTCCAACCTATCAGCCCTGAAGCGCTCAGAACGGCCTTACTTGAAGTAACGGAAAAACTCCCATAAGTAGCATCTCGGCTAAATTCAGTAAGATCGGGTAGAGAAGAAAAAGACTGATCTGCAGTGCATGTTTCCACAAAAGTAGAATCAGGAGAAGGTTCAGAAGCAGCGCCACCTATAGTGGGGCCCTCATCTAAGACACTCTCAAAAGTATCACTACCCGAACAATCCTGATCAATACCATCTCCAGCAATATCAGTTGCTCCCGGATTAATCTCAGCATTACCATCATCACAATCCAGCTGGACACCACAATTTGTAGAGTATCCATCCTCATCTAC
Source organism: Nanobdellota archaeon (assembly GCA_027623355.1). Classification (GTDB taxonomy): domain Archaea; phylum Nanobdellota; class Nanobdellia; order Woesearchaeales; family JACPBV01; genus JAQBWB01. Next base: position 3,257 of record JAQBWB010000070.1, read on the forward strand.
ATCACTACAAGGAGGAGGGCAATTTTCATCAATCCCAGAAGCACAATTATTATCTTTTCCATCAGAGCATATCTCGGCTAATCCAGGATACACTGCAGCATTACCATCATCACAATCTTGAGAGATACTACATCCCGGCTCAAGACTAAATCCATCCCCATCCGAATCGGTACAAACGATGCAGCCCTCATCAGCCGCCCCTGTACAATCATTATCAATTTGATCACCACAAAAATCGGCCCCATGAGGATAAATAGTGGCATCATTATCATTACAATCAACTAGGAACGGGGATCTACAATTCGAAGTATCTGCACCCACACCATAACCATCCCAATCATTATCAGTACAACAATACTCATTTACCAACCCATCACAATTATTATCTATCGAGTCCAGACAATCCTCGATTGCTCCCGGATTAACATACATATTATTATCATTACAATCAACTGAGAACTGGAAACTACAAGTCGAAGTATCTGCACCCACACCATAACCATCCCAATCATTATCTGTACACACAGGCATAACATACGCCTCCCCAGGACAAAGATAGTAGGAACTTCCCTCAGGAGTAGTATAGAAGAGATAGTTTCCAGAAGCCAAGAAATCCTCAATCGGATCACAAAAGCGGTGAGGAGATCCCAAGAGAGAACTTGCAATTGCTTCAGCTGTTCGACTATCAGTAGATTCAAAAAAGTGCTCCTGAAAAGGGTAACTCATGTAAGGAATTTCAAAATAAAAATAATGGCAGGGCCAAATATTACAAGTTAATGCCGCAGACACACTAGGGACAGCCAGAAAAAAAACCATCAATACCAATCCAATTCTAAACTTCATGAACAAGTCACCACAGGATAAGCCTCCCCCCAATCCTCATGAGTAGGGTTCTTAACGCCAACATCTATTCTAAAAGTACTTCCTGGATCAGCAATAACAACTTCCTTGGAAATGACCAAAGGATTGCTAGGAATCGGACTCAATAACTCTACTCGAGAAGAAGTTTGCTCATCAAACTGAGTTGCTGATTTAGAAAAATTGCCACGAATAAATCCCAAACCCAAACCCAACATCACAATTGCCAAAATGAGCGTAACAATAGCAGTTGTCGAAAGAGTTAAAGATCCCTTTTTCATGCGTGCACCTGATGCATTTTTTTACCATCTGCACTATGTAATGTAGCAACAATAACATGCTCTTTCCATCCCTGTTCTATCAGAACCGGCACAACCGAATACATCAACTGTTCACGAGAGTATCCCTTTCGCAACAACATTGAGAAGTACTGGCGCAAACGAAGTTGAGGATCATGCAATCTTTTTTTTCTAGAAATCTCTGTAATTCCAATAGCAACAACACTCAGTCCAGCAACACCTACAAACCCCATAACAACCACAGAAAGAGGACCTCTAGGGGCTGCCTGTTCAACAACAAGTTCCTCCTCCTTAAGAGGAGTTTTCAACACCTCCACTCTTTTTTGTATTCCTGAAAGCATTGCTTGATGAATCGAAGACCTATCCGAAATAACAAACAACTTCAATCCACGAAAAGTATCAATGCGGAGTAAAGAAGGCCTAGTAAAATTCCAATCAGCAAGAAAGGGAGAACGAGGACTACTCACTACAAGCGTCTTATCAAAATGTGGCACAATCGAAGGATCAAGGAACAACACTTTCACTCCTAAAGAATTCTGTAAATCGAGAGCAGCAACACGAGTATCATCATCCAGTGTAAGGTCAATTAACATACTATATTCTGAGGGATTCTCTAACACAACAGACAAGAAATCATCCAGGCCATCAGCATAAGCAAAAGAGGAACTTACAACTAATACCATCAATACTAACAAGAACCAGCGACGTAAACCCCACATCCCTCGATTATTAATCTTACACTATAAATAGCTTACGAAAAAACGCCACCGCCCGGATTTGAACCAGGATATCCTTTCGGAAAATCGCTTTCGAGGCGATCGCAATACCGGATTATGCGACAGTGGCAGATTAAGGAGAACAGTTCAACGCATTAAAAAGCTATTGAAAAAGTAAAACGCTCCCAGCGGGATTCGAACCCACGTCTCAGGCCTGAGAAGCCCAAATGATTGACCGGGCTACACCATGGGAGCAGTGATGATCGAGATTCTATTCTGTTTAAAAATATGGTGTGGGCTTGAGCAAAGCGAAACCCACCAAGCTGTCGACCGGCTTATCAGTCGCCGTGGCTACACCATGGGAGCAGTGATGATCGAGATTCTATTCTGTTTA
>JAQBWB010000071.1 GCA_027623355.1 Nanobdellota archaeon
CAGTTTGATGGACGAGTCGAAGAGGCTCGACTGGAAGCCGGCAAAGCTTCAGGTTAGTGAATAATTACGGTTGTTATCGTGAATTTTATAAGTTGAGGATGGTTCGCTCATTAGATGCTTCGCGTTACTGATTTGTCTTCTTACCTGTACTGTGCCCGGAAACTCTATTTAGAGCGCGTTTTGGGGTTGAGAGAGCCGTACAAGCCGGCACTTGCCAAGGGTTCGGTACGACATGAAACCTATGAGGCTGTGGTGTTAGGGGAGGAGCAGATCGTTTCGAAGATTTCTGAAGGGTTTACGCTTGCAGATATTCAGTCTCTTTATCGCAAGGCATGTAGGGATTGCTTACAGAAAAAGATTGAGACGTATCGATTAAGACTTGCGAAATTTGGTGTTGATGCTGAAAGTCTTTTCATTAAGACCTTACCTTTAGTTATTGTTGAATTTGATGAACGTGCTTTGGTAGTGTATGGATTTATGGAGCGGCATGAGGTGTATGGCAAGGAGTTATGGAAACGTCTTACTCCTAAAATCCAGACGGAGATTCGGGTCGAATCTACATCGCTTGGCATTCGAGGTATTGTGGATCAGATTGAGGTTTATGAAAATGGTTATGTTCCTGTTGAATTGAAAACGGGAAAGACACCGAAAGAGGGAGTGTGGCCGGGGCATGAAATTCAGCTTGCCGCGTATGCATTATTATTACAGGAAAAATTTCAAACTACCGTTAAGGAAGGGTTTGTGAAATATCTCGATACCCATGAGAGAAGACATCTGGCTTTCAATCCGTTTACTCATGACGAGGTTCGAGAGTTAATCACTACGGTGACTTTGCTTTTAGATAACTGGGAGGTTCCTGATTTTGTCGAAAATAGGAATAAATGCATCAGTTGTGGGTTAAAACAGGAGTGTTATAATCCGCTCAAAATACAGGCTTTACTGACGGAAAAGCGCCCTAGTACCACTATTGAATAAAAAACAAAACCTTTATATATTACTGGAGGTACCATTTGTTATACCATTATACATATTTGTGAGTGGGGGAATATATCATGGCAGACGATCATAAGACTTTTTCGAAGGATTTAATTGGCAAGACAGTTGTTTCTAAAACAGGAAAACGTTTTGGTGAGGTAGGAGACCTTATTTTTGAAAGTAGATCTGGTGAATTAATTCATATCATCATTAAGAGCCCCACAACTTATACTCAGAAGTTGGAATTAGAAAAAGATAAAGAAGGCAACATTTTGATTCCTTTTTCTGCTGTTATTGCCATGGGAGATTTCTTGGTTATTGCTGAAGAAGATATTATATAGAAATAGAGATAAATAGAGACGAATTCCTTTTCTTATGGACCATGCTATCTGGACTGAAAAATATAGGCCGCACACTTTCTCTGAGATAAAGGGGCAGATCGGTATTGTTGAGCGTGTAAAGGCGTTTGTTGATCAACGGAATATGCCTCATTTGATGTTTGCAGGCCCACCAGGGGTTGGAAAAAGTACCTTAGCTTTGGTTGTTGCTCGAGAGTTATTTGGAGAGACCTGGCGGCAGAATTTTATTGAGTTAAATGCTTCGGATGAGCGGGGGATTGATGTTATTAGAGTTAAGGTCAAGGACTTTGCTCGGACTCGCGCATTAGGAGATGTTCCTTTTAAAATTATTTTCTTGGATGAGTGTGATGCATTGACGCGAGAGGCTCAGCAGGCTTTGCGTAGAACGATGGAGCAGTATACTATAACTACACGTTTTATTCTATCTTGTAATTATTCTTCTAAGATTATTGATCCCGTGCAGAGCAGATGTGCTGTGTTTCGGTTTAAGCCGTTGTCTAGCGATGAATTGAAGGCTGTTGTGGACAGAATTGTTGCTGATGAAGGTATTTCTATTACTCCTGAAGCTCGGGATTCATTGATTGATATTTCGGAGGGCGATTGTAGACGCATTTCTACGCTCTTGCAGGGATGTGCTGCGTTGTCTTCCAAGGTGGATGATAAGATGGTGCGTTCGTTTGCTGCTGTTGCAAATCCTTCTGAGGTGGCAGAGGTGTTAAAACTTGCTTTAGCTAATAAGTTTGAGGATGCACGCAAGAAGCTGCTTGATGTGATGCTTGCTTATGGTTTATCGGGTATTGATATGATTAAGCAGATCCAGAAACAGATTTTGGATATTGATTTGGATAGTCGTAAAAAGATGCAGTTGTACGCTGATTGTGGAGAGATTGAGTTTAGGTTAACAGAAGGTTCTGATGAATATGTTCAGTTAGAATCGTTGCTTGCTCGGTTTTGTTTGGCTGGTTCTAAATAGTTGATTCTGATTCTATATCTATTCGGTGAGTTATTGTGTGGGTGTAGCCGTATGCTAATTGGATTGTAATAAGAGTTTCTACTGCCTGATTGGGTAAATCTTTTTTGTTAAATTCACAGAAGATGACTCCCTTATTATCGATTAACTTAACCACTTTTTCATTTAATCCTGGCCTACACTTGCTCGCTTCTGCATTTCGATCTCCGATCTTAATGCTACGAACGCTTACTTCATCAACATCTCCTAATTTATATCCTTCTGTAAATGGGTTTTTATCTACTGGTTTTGAGTCAACACTGTAATCCAGTACTCTTCCATTGCCCTTATTTTCAAAATAGACTCGATAGATTGCTTTTCCTGTATTTCCCCCAGTAATGTCTTGTTCAATTCTTGTAACGGCTACTGGTCCTCCCTGGCTTTCTAGACTAGCTGATTTTGTAAAAGAACACCCTCGCTCAATGTCGCTTGTACTTCGAGGATTAGGATCGTAACAAATTAATTCAGTTGCAAGAGTTTCGTAAGTATAACTCACGGCGAATTTAATGTTGGGGGAATATTTATTTACTCTATCAGGTAATTTTAATGGATGGATGGTTAATATGAATGGCTTTCTCCCTCCAATTGGATTATACGGACTTTTTCCTTCTAATTCAGGATTCGATTGGACACTAATTTCTAGAGGTTTGTCTCCAATATCATTGTTTTCATATTTGACTTTCAGAAGTTCTTTATCGTAGCCCCCCACCCAAATTTTAGCCAAATTAATATTTTCCTTCTCAGTAAACGCACCTTTGTTGTGTACTTCTAGCACCATTTCCTCGTCATTATCGCTCCCTCCATTGGAATTTTCTATAAATCGAATCGGAGAGTTTGTGGGTAGACTTAACTCTATTCCTTGGACTCCTGTTCTAAATGAGGTGTCGTCGCTATCGGAAGAACTACTACTGCCCCTACCACCACAACCTACTAATAAGAGGAGTATCGACATCATTACTATAATTTGAGTAGATTCCATTGTTTGTTTAGGTTAAAAAATAAAAAAGACGCCGTTAGGGCGTTGTGTGTTTCACCAAGATGCTACGGGATTCGTGTTGTTTGTACTCGAATTCTCCAGTTATGGTTACTTTCTTCTCGAAGTCGATGTTGTTTGCTACGGCAGATGACACGTCTTGTGAACATCTGATGTATCTTTTTCCACCGAACAATGTCGTAAAGCCTGCCTGGTATCCTTCTGCTTCTGTATCAGCAGGTCCATCGGTGATGCCTGAACATTTTAGTCCTGCGAGTCCCGAGGAGATGTTTAGGAATACTTTGTCTTCGTTTGATTGGAGGTCAGCTTGGTCACAACCGGTTCCTAGTTTGGAGACTGCACCTGTTCCACGATGTACTACATCGAAATTAAAGTTGATACGGTCAGTTCCGCCAATATTCTCTACAAAGTTTTCTATTTGTAGTGGGGAGGCTGAGCTTTCCACGTTTTTATTTTCGTCAACTTCGCAGACTTTTTCTTCGTCATCGGTTTCTGTTACATCAGAAATTACACAGATGTCTGTTTGAGCGGTGAATCCGTACTTATAACAGAGTTCTGCTCGAACGGTGAATTCGTTGTTTGCGGGCAGTGCTGCTTTGAAGTTGAATCCTTCAAATGTCAAGAATGTTATTCCTCCTGGAACTCGGTTACCGTCTGAGTCAATAAACGTTTTTTCTAGATCGTCTTCTGTGTTTTGTGAGGTCACTGGGCTGTCAAAATCGGCAGGGAAGAATCCTTGCAGAGTGACGTTAAGGTTTTCCTTAGGGACATCATATTCTCCTTCATTTTCGATGTTAAGAGTTATTTCAAAAGGGAAATTTCCTTGATCGAAAACCTCTCCAGGAGGTGCTCCTTCGACGAAGCCAAATGACAACGCAGTGGTGCCTCCTATAAATGATTTCGGGCTACTTATCTTTTCACCACCACTGCTACAGGCTGTTGCCAATAGCGTAAGTGTGATAATGATTGCTATTATTTTTTGGTTCATGGTTCCACCTCTTTTTTGGGACTGCTAAATTCTATTTCGGGTATAAACTTAATTTGAGCTTCTACACTCTCAAAATAACTATACTCTAGATTGATTTCCAATGGTGCTTCGAATGTTCTTTGAATATTACTCCCTTTTGGGATTCTACAGAAGATGGTTGCTTCTTCATCAATTAACCTTAGTTTATTATCTACTGAGGGTCGACATTCTGACATGAGTAGTGTACCTAATCTTATCTTACCTACGCGAATTTTATCAAGATCACTTTGTGAGAATCCTTGACTGAAGGGGTTAAAAATTTCCCCATTATCTACAAAGTCGGGGTCTATTACTCGTCCAATTCCTACGTTTCTCACGAAAATCTTGTAGATGATGTCGTCTTTTGTTACTGATTGCTCTACTCTTGTTACTGCCACAGGAGCACCTTGTGTTGAAAGACTAATAGATTCGGTAAAGTCACAGGTCTTTTCACGTGCATTAGTGGTTCTTGGATTCGGATCTACGCAGATTGAAGGGCTTGCGATTGTTTTGTATTGATAGAGCATACTCGCCTTAATATTTGGGATATACGATGAAACTCCTTCGGATAGACGACCTCCACTTAGAGATTCTATCCTTAAATCGATTGCCTTGAATCCTCCTTGTGCATCATAGGGACTTTTCCCTTCTAGTTCTCTATCTTGATCACCGCCAAAGCGGATGGGATAACTTAATACGTCGGATGCATCATCGTTAGATATTCTTACTAAATTGGAGTCGTATCCACCGAAATAGATGAACCCTTTGCTTTCTGTTCTTTCATCTGCTTGCGGAAATGCACCACGATTTCTTAATTCAAGGATGATATCTACCTCTTCTCCTTCTACAAGGGTATCGGGAAGATTTTCTTGAAATCGTAGTTCATAGCCTAGACTTCCTGTTCGGAAATTTATTGCATCTGGGTCCTGATCACTTACATTTTGACCGCTACAGGCCGAGAGAACGAATAGTGCGAGTATCAATAGGGTCAGGTTTTTTTTTATAATCATGGTATCTCTGTATTTCTCTTTCTTGGTGATAGTATTTTATAAACTTTTCTATAAATGGTATGTGCATAGCATAGTCACTAGCGTTCGTAGGCTGCTAAAGCAACCATCTTCGAAATTCTCGAAA